>NZ_JBEXCY010000147.1:0-29306 GCF_040605515.1 Dactylosporangium sp. NPDC005572
ACGCCCGAACCACATAACAGCACTCGGTAATCACGTCCTTGCGCGGAATGGCTCACTGTCCTGTACGCATGCATTGCCGCCCCGAAGGGCACTCGGCACCACAGCCCAGACCCGGGCGGGTGCAGGAACTGTCCTCCATTTGCGTGATCGCCGTGGGCAGACCACGAGCCGCCCGTCGTCGTGTCGTCGACGGGCGCCCTCGATGCCAACTGTGCACGTCGGCACGGGCCCTGCCATCCGCTGGCGCCCGCCACTGAGCCATTTTCATCGTGACGGTGCTGGTCAACGACGGTGTGGCGCGCAGGGACCGACGTAGGGCGAGGCTCCCGGTAAGACAGCTGTCGACCAAGACTCGATGCCCCGACCAGGAGCCTCGTTGCTGTCCTACCCTGCCACGATCACCCTGTCCACCCGCACCCTCAACCAGCTCGCGACCCTGATCCGCCGGCAACGTCACGAACGCCGCAGCCGATGGCGGCGGCTGCAGCCGGGCGACCAGGCGCTGCTGGTCCTGGCACACCTGCGCAACGGCGACACCTACGCCCGACTCGCCGCCGGCTTCGCCATCGGCACCAGCACCGCCTGGCGCTACGTCCAAGAAGGCATCCACCTGCTCGCCGCCCGCGCCGACGACGTCGCCGCAGCCGCCCGCCGCGCCGCGCGGCTGGCCTACGCGATCCTCGACGGCACCCTGATCCCGATCGACCGGGTGGCCAACCAGCGCCCGTACTACTCAGGTAAGCACAAGCGCCACGGCGTCAACGTGCAACTGCTCGCCGATCCCGCCGGCCGGCTCGTCTGGGCCTCACCCGCGCTGCCCGGCGCGGTCCACGACCTGACCGCCGCGCGCGTGCACGGCCTGGTCGACGCCCTCACCGCCCACGGCGTGATGGTGCTGGCCGACAAGGGCTACCAGGGCGCCGGCGGCACAATCCGCACACCGTTCAAACGCCACCGCCACCGGCCCCGGCTCTCCCGCCGGCAACGCGCCGTCAACCGCGCCCACGCCCGTGTCCGCGGCATCGGCGAACGCGCGGTCGCCGCGCTCAAAAGCTGGAAGATCCTGACCAAGCTGCGCTGCTGCCCACGCCGCGCCACCGCCATCGTGCAGGCCGTCACCGTCCTGCACCACATCGAGACCAACCGCTACCCACGATGAAAATGGCTCACTGTTGCGATCGGTGAACCTCGCGCCGATCGTTTCATCCGCGACGAACTCCGAGTCGTCGGCCACCTGCCCGATATCCGCTGTGTGGTCGCCGCGTTGTTGGAACCGGTCCGGGAACACCCGGACACGCCAGCCGAAGCCTTCCCGGCACGCCGTCGGGCGGCGGAAGCCTCGCACCAGAGTGGTCGCCGCTGCCGACCGGGTAACTCGTCAACTCGTCCCGTCAGGCCGTTCGCGACCAATGGATCAACCTCGCGGTACCCGCCCACGGAGTGACGCGGATGCGTTGGCGGGGATCCGGTGACAACTGCAGGCCAGACATGTTCTCGGAACCTGAGAGCCTCAGATCTGTCGGCCATGTGGTCAAGCGTCGAGTGCCGCCAAGGGTGCGCCGCTGGTCCACTGGCGCGCACACCCAGTGCGGCGGCTGGTAGTCCGCGTTGCGGCGCCTTGGGAGTACATGCTACGTCGATTGGGCAGAAACCGGACTATACTTTGGCAAATGCGTACGGGTCTGATGGTGCTGGTGCGTCCGCCGCCCCCGCCCTACGTGCTGGGGATTGCGTTCGCTCTGTCCGTGATCGTGGTGGAAACGCTGATTGTGCATCAATTCCGGGCGATCGCGTCACATTTGGCACTGAGTTTTGTGTATCTGTTCGGTGTCCTGCTGGTCTCGATGGTATGGGGGCTTTGGCTGAGTCTAGCGACCGCTCTGGCCAGCGCTCTGGCCTTCGTGCTCTTCCATGGCCGGCAGCCTGGCCTATTGGTGGCCCCTGACGTGGGGGATTGGGTCGAGGTTGCATTCTTCCTCGTCGTCGCATTGCTGGTCGGCGCTGTCGGCGAGTTGTCCAGAAAACGCGCCGAGCGGGCCCAGGACTCGGGCCTTGTCGCCGAAATAGCTCATTTGCTGCAAACTGACATGCCGACGGCGTTGCCTGCCGTCGAAGAGCGCATCGGCCGAGCGTTCGGCCTTTCATCCGTGACGATCAGTTCGAGTCGCTGTCGCGAAAGCGTTCATTCCGGGCACGGAGATGCGCATGTGATGCTTCCACTCCGCGAGGGAGCCGCCAGCCTCGGCGCCATGTACGTGCCCGCCCGCACGCCGAAGCGGACGCTACGGCGATTGCAGGAGCGGGTCGTGCCACCACTTGCGTCGCTGCTGCAGCTCGCATACGAGCGCTCGGCAATGATTGCCTCGCTGGGGACGGGTCGCGAGGAGCTCCGGCGGCTCGCGCAACAACAGGCCGCTCTGCGACGGGTGGCGACGCTGATCGCCCACGGTGCTAGACCAGCCGAGGTTTTCGACGCGGTCGCCGTCGAGGTCAGCCAGTTGCTGGGCAAGTACCACACGAACCTGTTGCGCTACGAGGCTCACAACACATTCACAGTTGTCTCGACCAACCAACCGGGACCCATCAAGCCGTCGGTCGTGGACTACTGGCCGATCGACAAGGACACTATCGTGGGACAGGTGCAACGCACTGGTCGCGCTGCCCGGATCGACCGGTACGAAGGCTCGGGCCCTGGCGCAACCCTCGCCCGTAAGCTGGGTGTGTGCTCGGCGGTCGGAGCGCCGATCGTGGTCGAGGGCCGGTTGTGGGGCGTGGCCACCGTCTCGTGTATGCGGCCAGAACCCTTGCCGGCCGATGCGGAGGCACGCATCGAGGGCTTCACGGAGCTTCTGGCAACGGCCATCGCGAACGCCGAAAGTCGGAGCCAGCTTCTCGCGTCTCGAGCCCGGATCGTCTCCGCTGCCGACGAGGCGCGCCGACGCATCGAGCGCGATCTGCACGACGGGGCCCAACAGCAGCTTGTCTCGCTCATGCTCGCCATGCGCACCACTGAGGATGGTGTGCCACCAGAATTGTGCCAGTTCAAGGCCAAGCTCTCGCAGATGGCGACCAGTCTCAGTGACATTGTGGAAAACCTGCACGAGCTTTCGAGGGGGATTCATCCGGCGATACTGACCCAAAGCGGTCTCGGGGCAGCGGTCAAGGCGCTCGCCCGCCGATCGTCAGTCCCAGTTGAGGTCGACGTGCAGATCGATCAGCGGTTGCCATCAGGCGTCGAGGTGGCTGCCTACTTTGTTGTGTCGGAATCACTCACGAACGCCGCCAAACACGCACATGCGACGGTCGTGCGCGTCGACCTACAAGTACAGCAGCAACACCTTCACCTCTCCGTCTGTGACGATGGAGTCGGCGGAGCCGACTCCGAACGAGGGTCCGGACTCACCGGGCTCAAGGACCGCGTTGAAGCACTCGGCGGGCACCTGACAATGGAGAGCCCAGCAGGCGGCGGCACCTGCGTATCGGCAATGGTCCCGGTCTGCTTCGACGAAACGCCGGGCTTCCGCTAGTTGGTCTCTCCGGGACGACTGGCTCCCTACGCGCTCCTTGCCGGGAATCCGGGCAGAGTGTCGGCCAGTGCGGTGAGGAACTGCTCCAGGAAGACGTCGTTCTCGTTACTCGCCACCATGTGCCGGGCTCTAGGCACCTCGACGTGGCGGGTGCGTGCTCCGAGGGCGAGAAAGCGTTCGGCGTCCGGGGGGAGGATGACGTCGCTCAACTCGCCACGGACGAGGATCACCGGAACGTCGAGACCGGTGACCCCGGCAGGCATATCGCGTTGCTGTCTGCGGTACCAGGCTCATGGGCGGAGTCGAGCGTCCGCGGGTCCCCGTGCCACTCCACCGTCCGGTGGCCGGCGACCGCCGTAGGTTACGCCGCAGCCCGTCGCCTGCCATCGGCTTGCGATGTGGCTGGTAGCCGGCCACGGCTGCACAGGCCTCCTCGTGGGGGCGATGCGTACGACAGGATGACGCGTTCGCCGGCCGGAGCCGATTTGGTGTGGGCGGTCATGACGGCCGCACCTGGAATTCGAGCTGGACGCCGAGCGTCTGGCTGTGGTCGGGCCGGATGTCGACACTGTCGCGGCCCTCGTGAACCGTCGGTGTCAAGCCGAGCGCTGCGAGCCGGTCGATGGTTCGGTCGAGGTCCTCGACCTCGACCGAGATGCCGTACGGTCCCGGCCCCCACGTGGCCAGGTAATCTCCGGCGGGTGTCGACGGGTCGGTCGGTTGGACAACCTCCAGCAGCGCCGACCGCGGGTGGGCGAATGTCAGGGCGACGCGTTTCACACCAGCGTCCCGGACGATCGGGTCGGCCGGGCTCCAGCCAGTGCTGCGTTCGAGGGCACGCAACGTCCCCTCGATGTCGTGGACCAGCATGGTGCGCTTGGTGACCCGAACGACGGGGTGGTCGTCGTCTCGTGGGCGGGGAACGTGATCGTCGGTCGGGACAGGGAACCCAAACGATGCAGCCGGGACGAACTCCAGGTACAGACCGCCGTCAGCGCCTGGGTCGTACGCACCAGGGTCGTCGTGGTTGCGGCCGAGCCAGATGCGCGGAAACGGGAGTTCTTCGGCCGGCTCGTCGACGCGGAACCGCGCCTTGGCGGCGGCAAGCCGGGTGACCATTGCGTCCATGTCGTCGATCGCAACCGGGGTGGAGTGCGTCTTGTACTGGCGGTTCGCCTGACCACGGAAGATCTCGGCCATGAACGGGTGCGAGAGGTGGCTGTCGGGTTCGCCGAACGGTGCGATGATCTCCACGTGCGTCGGCGCGAGCGCGACGTCGAGGTTGACACGGCACCATCGCGCGTCGAACCCCCACCGCGGCCAGACCTGCCGCCATACCCCACGCGGCTCGTACAGGCCCAGGATCGGGCCGAGGCGGTCCATCGCAGCTTGTGAGGAGGCGACCAACAGGTCCGCCGACGCGAGCATGTCAAACATCGGCGGTCACCGGCCGGAACAGCGGAAGGTAGATTTCGCCATGCGCCTCGAAGGTGACGTGTACCAGCATCCCAACACGGACGTCGTACGGATCAGCGTCCACGATTCTGGTCGTGAGCCGCAGCCCCTGCTGCTCGGCGAGCTCGACGATGGCCACCGCGTACGGCGGGTCGAACGCCGGATGCCAGGAGTACTCGTTGATGGTGAACGCAGCGACCGCGCCGCGGCCCGACACGGCCTCGGACCGGACGCGGGCGGAGAGGCAGACGGGACACCGTGGCACCGGGGGGTGGATGTAGTAGGCGCAGTCGGCGCAGCGATGGATGGCCAGCTCGCCGTGAGCGCCGCGGGTGAAGAAATCTTGGGTGTCCGGCGTCAGGCTCGGCAGCGGTGGTTCCGCCCGGTTTGTGCGCGTCGGTATCTGCTGCATCCCGTCCCCTTGGTGGTGTTTCATGGCGGTGTCAGATTGGTGTGCCGAGGTTGGATTCGTCGACGAACAGCACTCGGCCCTGTCTGATCGCCGCATCGAGCGCGTCGAGGCTGGCTGGCCGGCCGGTCGGCTCCCACGGTTCTGCGCCGTGCCAGCGCATCTCTTGGATGCCGTCGGCGCTGGCAAAGACCACTTTTCCGGACAGGGGAGCGGAGCGGTCGCTCACCATGTAGAGCATCGTGAGTGCGGCCGCGTCGCTGGTGTACCGCGTCCGGAGTTCGTCATTGATAACGCCCGACGATGTCACGGTGCCGCCCTCCCAGGCGCGGCTGGCGAACCGCGGCGCTATCGTCCAGGCACGGATGCCATAGGCGCGGCCTTCGAGAGCAAGCACGCTCGTCAAGCCGATGATGCCGGCCTTGGCGGCGGCGTAGTTCGCCTGGCCGGTCTTGCCACGGATCCCACTGCGCGACGTGGTGTTGACGATGACGCCACCGCTGCCGCGGTCGACCATGTGCCAGAAGATGGGCTGCGTCACGTTGAAGGTGCCGTGCAGGTGTACGTCCACCACCCGGTGCCAGTTGGCCAGCGGCATGGTATCGAAAGGACCATCCCGAACGATCCCCGCGTTGTTGACGAGGATGTCGATCTGACCGAAGGCCGCCACCGCGTCGGCGCAGATCGTGGCAGCCGTATCTGGGTCAGAAACGTCGGCGGTGTTGGCGACGGCCTCTCCGCCGGCGGCGATGATCTCGGCAACCACGCTGTCGGCAAGGTGCTGGCCTGCCAGAGAACCGCCAGCCACTGTCACGCTCAGGTCGTTGACGAGGACTTTGGCGCCGGCGGCAGCGAGTTCGAGCGCGTAGCGCCGACCCAGTCCGCCGCCTGCGCCGGTCACGACTGCGACTTTCCCGTCGAGTTCTGGCATGGCGTTCAGGACTTCACAAACGTCTGGATCGTGGCGTCCCAAACGTTCGGGGTGAGTCCACGGGTCCTCAACCGGTACTTTTCGATCTTGGCGACGGGATTGCGTGGCAGCTCATCGACGAGTTCGAAGTAGCGCGGAACCATGAAGAATGGCAGGCGGCCTACGCAGAACTGATGCAGTTCCGCGTGGTCGAGTTGCGTGCCAGGGGCAAGCTCGACGATGGCGAAGATGTCATCCTCAAGGACCTCGCTCGGCACGCCGACGGCGGCGGCGTCAGCGACGGCTGGGTGCTGGCGAAGCACCTCCTCGAGCTCCGCGGCGGAGACGTTCTCGCCACGGCGTCGCAAGGCGTCCTTCTTTCGACCCTCGTAGAAGAACCATCCGTCGGCGTCGAGGCGTCCGAGGTCGCCGGTGTGGTACCACAGGTTGGTCATCTGCTGCAGCGTCGCCTCGGGGTTGCGCCAATATCCGTCGAACATCACTCCCGGTTTCTTGGGCCGCACGATGATCTCGCCGACCGAGTTTGCCGGCACGTCGGTGTCGTCGTCGTTGACGATGCGCACCTCGAACAGTTCGTCGTTGACGCGTCCGGCGGAGTCGAGCGGAAAGTCGTCGTCTAGTCCGCCAACGGTGATCTTGCAGGCCTCGCTGAGGGCGTAGCAGGTCACGACCTTGCACCGGAAACGCTGCTCGAATTGCCGGTGCAGGGTCCGCGGGATCGGTGCGGTGTAGAAGACGCGCATCGGCAACGTGGCGTCATCCGGGCTCTCGGGCCGGTTGGCGAGCATCACCATCATGGAGCCGAGCATGTGGACGATGGTCGCCTGTGATTCCCGTACCCGGTCCCAGGTGCGGCTGGTCGAGAACTTGGCGTCCAGCACGGCGTGCTGCCCGCACACCAGTGCGCCCATGATGCCGCAGCCTTTGGCGGCCAAATGGAACAATGGCATGGATCCGAAGTACACGTCCTCCTCGGAGCCTTGATAGAGCAGTACCTGTTGGCGTGCGGCCGACAACAGGTAGTTGTGTGAGAACGTGACGCCCTTTGAAGAGCCGGTGGTGCCGGAGGTGTAGATGACCGAGGAGGCGTCGCTGTAGCCGACACCGGCAGCGGAAAGGAGGTGTGAGGTTGGCCCGGTGGACAGCTCGTCCCACGGGACGGCCTTGAGGCCGGCATGCTCCAGCCGCCGCAACCCGTCGGGGCTACCCCGCAGGACCACGGTTTCGATCCCGCCGTCCCTGGCCGTGTCGAGTGCCGTGTCGAGGTACTTCTCGTCGCACAGCAGCAGCGAGCTTCCGGCATTGCGCAGGGTGCGCCGCAGGAAGTCGCCGGCGTAGGCAGTGTTGATGGGAATGTCCACCGCGCCCAACCGTGAGGCGCCGAACCAGGCGAGCACGTGTTCAATCGAGTTGTCCATGAGCAGGGCCACAGAGTCGCCGTGGCGGAGTCCGAGCCCATGGAGCGCGTTGGCGTATCCGATAGTGCGCGTGGCTAGGTCGGCGAAGGTGGCGGCCTCGCCGCAAACCGTGAGGCCGAGCCGGTCGCCGGAATGCTCGGCTCGCTTGTCGATGACCGTGCCGATCGAAACGCGGTCGTCCGGTGCCCAGACGGTCATCGGATGACCACACTCTTGCTGGCGGTCATGGTGCAGGTGGTTGCGCAATTCGGCATCGGCGTTCGTCCTTCGCGGTATGGGGTGTGTGAAGGCGATGGGGGCGGGTGCGCTGCTGTCACAATGGCACACATTATGTGTGTCGTGCCAGACCTGGATTCCGTTTCACAGGTCCGTGGCGATGTACTTGGTCTCCAGGAACTCATGGATGCCGGCGAAGCCGCCCTCGCGGCCCAGCCCGCTCTGCTTGAATCCGCCGAACGGCGCGGCTGGATCGGACAGCAAGGCGCGGTTGATGCCGACCATCCCGGACTCCAGCCGCTCTGCTACTCGCAGCGCCCGCCGCTGGTCCTCGCCGTACACATAGCTGATGAGACCGTACGGTGTGTTGTTCGCGCGGTACACAGCCTCGTCGTCGTCCTCGACGATCACCACCGGAGCCACCGGACCGAAGATCTCCACGTCGAGGATCTCGTCGTCCGCCGCCACACCGGCGAGGACGGTCGGTGGGTAGAACGCGCCTGGCCCGTCGGGGACCGCCCCACCGGCCGTGGCACGGGCGCCGGCGCCGACCGCCTGAGTCACGATCGCGGCGACCTTGTCCCGTTCGGTCACGGACACCAGCGACCCGACGGTGCTGGCTGGGTTCATTCCCGGCCCGAGGGTCTGTGCGGCCATCGCGCGGGAGAAGGCGTCAACAAAGTCCCTTGCAACCGACCGGTGAACGTAGAAGCGGTTGGCGGCGGTACACGCAGCGCCGCCGTTGCGCAGCTTCGCGGTCAGCGCGCCGGCCGCTGCCGTTGACACGTCTGCGTCGGACAGGACGATGAACGGCGCGTTACCGCCCAACTCCATCGACGGGCGTACCACCTGATCCGCGGCCTCGCGCAGCAGCAGCCGGCCCACCTCGGTAGATCCGGTGAACGACAGGGCGGCGACCCGTGGATCGTGCAACATCTCCCGAACCCTGACCGCAGATGGCGTGGCGACGACGACATTGAGGACCCCGCCGGGCAGCCCAGCGCGGTGCAGGATGTCGGCAATCGCGAGTGCGGTCAACGGCGTCTCCGTGGCCGGCTTGAGCACCATGGCGCAGCCCGCAGCCAATGCCGGGCCAATCTTCCGTGTGGCCATGGCGGCAGGAAAGTTCCACGGCGTGATGAGTAGCGAGACACCCACCGGCTGGTGGGTCACGATGATCCGCTTGTCGCCCCCGGGCGCGACCCGGTATTCGCCGGTGACCCGGACTGCCTCCTCGGAGAACCAGCGGAAGAACTCGGCGGCGTATCCGATCTCCGCCCGCGCGTCCGCTAGCACCTTGCCGTTCTCCCGGACGACGAGTTCGGCGAGCCGATCACTCTCGTCGACCATCAACCGGAACGCACGGCGCAGCACCTCCGCGCGCTCGCGCGGCGCCCGGGCGGACCACGCCGGCAATGCGGCCGCGGCCGCGTCCACGGCCGCGGCGCACTCCTCGGCGCCGGCGACAGCGACTTCGGTGATGGGTACTCCAGTGGCCGGATCCAGCACCGCAACGGTGTCACTGCCATCGACCCAGGTGCCGTCGATAAACAACTTCGTAGGGAAGTGCATGCACGCTCCTCTGGAGAGCCTCACCGTCCGCGCCAGACCGGCGGACGTTTCTCGGTGAACGCGAGCGCACCTTCTCGGGCGTCGGCGGAACCACGCACCTTCGCGTAGATGGCGCGCTGGCGGTCGAACGCCTCATCAGCGGGCCAGCCAGCCGACTCGATGACGACGCGTTTGGATTCGCGTACCGCCAGCGGCCCGTTCGCAGCGACGGCCTCGGCGAGTCGCAGGGCGCAGTCGAGCGATTCGCCCTGCGGTACAAGCCGGTTGACAAGCCCCGCCCGGTAGGCCGTCGGCGCATCGACGGAGGCACCGGTGAGGATCCACTCCATCGCAAGGTGGTAGGGCACCCGATGCGGAAGCCGCAGTAGACCGCCGCCGGCCGCCATCAGCCCCCGCCGCACCTCGGGCAGGCCGAACGAGGCCGTCTCCGCCGCCACGATGAGATCACAGGCAAGCGCGATCTCGAAGCCGCCGGCGACCGCTGGGCCTTCGACCGCTGCGACGATCGGTTTGTCCGGCGGCCGTTCGACGATGCCCGCGAAGCCCCGACCGGGCACCGCGGGCCGTTGGCCGGCCAGGAAGGCTTTGAGGTCCATCCCGGCGCAGAAGTACCCGCCTGCTCCGGTGAGCACGGCCGCGGATAGGTCGTCGCGGCTGTCGAGGTCCTCCATCGCTGCGCCGATTGCCCTGGCCGTTGGCTCGTCGATAGCGTTGCGAACCTGTGGCCGGTCGATGCACACCACCAACACGGTGCCGTGGGTGACAGTCCGGACGGTCATGGTCAGCGTGCCCCCATCCGGACGGCCCCATCCAGCCGGATGGTCTCACCGTTGATCATCGGGTTGGCCAGGATGTGCATGGCCAACGCGGCGAACTCCTCCGGCCGACCCAAACGGGACGGGTGCGGCACCGATGCCGCCAGCTTGTCGCGGATCTCATCACCGAACCGGGCCAGGATCGGGGTGTCGAACACGCCGGGAGCGATGGTGGCGACCCGGATCAGTTTGGATGCTAGGTCACGCGCTGCGACCAGGGTCATTCCGACCACCCCGGCCTTGGCGGAGGCGTACGGAATCTGGCCGATCTGGCCCTCCCAAGCCGCGACGGACGCTGTCAGCACGCACACGCCACGCTCGCCGCCCACCGGTTCGTTTGCCGCCATCCGGGCCGCGGCGATCCGCAGCACGTTGAACGTTCCGACCAGGTTGACGTGCACCAGTTCGCTGAACAGCTCAAGGGAACCGGGCTGCCCGTCACGTTCCACCACCCGGACGGTGCCACCGCGGCCCGCACAGTGGATGACCGCTCGCAGCGGCCCGTGCTGGCAGGCCTCGTCCACCGCTGCGGCGACGGCGTCGGGGGCCGTCACGTCCGCCGGGCAGAACCGCACGAGACCGCCGAGACTGTCAGCGATATTCCGACCGTCAGAGGTCGGGAGGTCGACGATCGTCGTAGGCACGTTGCGCTCGACAAGCTGACGTACACACGCCAGACCGAGTCCGGATGCGCCGCCGGTGACAACGGCAACACCGTCTGTAAGGTCCATCGCAGTCCTTCCTCTGCCGAGGGCTCAGCCGGCGGCTACCGGCCAGTGGATCGTCTTGTGCTGGAGGAACTCGTCCACGCCCCAGCGCCCCCATTCCCTGCCGAGTCCGCTGTTCTTGTAGCCGCCGAACGGGCCGTGGGGGTTCAGCCGCCCACTGCCGCCGTTGACCGCCACTGATCCTGTCCGGATCCGGCGGGCGATCGCGTAGGCCCTTGCCGTGTCACGCGACCAGACGCTGCCGCTGAGCCCGTAGGCGCTGTCGTTGGCGATGGCGATCGCCTCGTTGTCGGTGTCGAAGGGGATCACCACACCAACCGGTCCGAAGAACTCCTGTTGAGCGACCGACATCGAGCTGTGGACGCCGGTCATCAGAGTCGGCTCGAGGAAGTAGCCGCGGTGCAGGTGCGCGGGCCGGCCGCCACCGTACGCGACAGAGGCCCCTTCGGCGCGGCCGGCGGCGATCATCTTCTCGACCCGCTCCCGCTGCGCTGCGCTGATCAGTGGGCCGAGCCCGACTGAGGGGTCGGTCGGATCGCCGATGGTGATCGCCGGGAGCAGCTTGAGTAGTCGGTCAACGAGTTCGTCGTGCAGGGACGAATGCACGATCGTACGGGTGTACATGCCGCAGCCCTGGCCGCAGTTCGCGGTGAACGAGCGGAGGACATCCGGCGTCACCCGATCCAGGTCGGCGTCGCTGCAGATGACGTTCGCCGACTTGCCACCGAGCTCCAGGACTACCTTCTTCAGGGTGGGCGCAGCCTGGCTGAGGATCTTGCGCCCGACGGCGTCGGACCCGGTGAAGCTGACCAGGTCGACATCCGGGTGCGACGTGAGCATCTCGCTGGCTTCGATGCCGCCGCTGATCACATTGAGTACACCGGGCGGCAGCCCGGCCGCGTCGGCGATCTCAGCGAGGACGAAGGCCGACAGCGGCGTATAGGGCGACGGTTTCAGCACGACAGTGCACCCGGCCGCAAGGGCTGGCCCGACCTTGAACAGGGCCATCAGCCATGGGGCATTGAATGGTGTGATCAGCGTCGCGACACCGTAGGGCTCGCGATGTACCGCACCTTGACCGACCTTTCCGTGCTCGACGAGCGGTGGCATCGGCTCGACAAAGGAAAAGGACGGGATGACCCGTTCGGCAGTGTCGAACCACCGATCGATCGGTGTGTCGACGAAAAGGGGCACGGTGCTCTGGGCGCGGCCGGTCTCGGCGATGTCCAAGGCGAAGAGTTCGTCTCTGCGCTCGCGCATGATCTCGCCCATAGCGGTCATGGCGTCGGCGCGCCGCCGCGGGCTGATGCTCGCCCATTCGCCGTGGTCGAATGCCTGCCGTGCCGCCGAGATGGCGTCTTCCGTGTCGGCTGTTGTCGCGTCCGGGACGGTGCCGGTGATTTCCTCGGTGGCAGGGTTGACCGCGGTGAGCCGACCGGCACTGCGGCTCGCTACCCACCGGCCGCCGATGTAGAACTTGTCGAATCGATAGACCATCAGGCGTCTCCGGTTTCCAGCCAGGCGTCGACCTCGACACCGGTCGAGTTGAGCAGGAACGCAGTCATCACGTAGAAGCCAATGAGGATCATCAGTTCGATCATCTGCTCTTCGGTGTACTGAGTGCGCAGCACCTGCCACGTCGGTTCCGTGATGTGGTGGCCATCAACCAACTCGTCGACGGCGCGCAGTCTCGCCCTGGTCAGCGGGTCCCAGCCGTCCGCGTCCGGGCCGATGCGGACCCGTTCGATCTCCTGCGCGCTGGCACCTGCGAGCGCTGCCGAGCGGCGGTGGTGCTGCCATTCGTACACACTTCCGCACAGGGCGGCCACCCGCAGCGTGATCAGCTCGCGGTCGCGGGGCGCGAGACTGCCGTCACGGAGGCTGGCGCCCATCCGCGCCCATGGCTCGAACATCGCGGGATTCCGCACGACCGTGCAGGGCAGGTTACGATCGGGCAACTGAGGCTGATGACGGCCAGGGACTGGCTTCGGCGCCAGTCCGTCCAACAGCTCGCGAACTCTGCCCACCCGTTCGAACAGTGGTACCGGCAGGATGCGCGGCTGATCCATACGCTGCTCGGTCACGGTCACGCCTCGATCTGCAGGTCGCCTGCGCGTGGCACAGTGAGATACCTGTCGAACCACTCGACGCCATAGCCGATCGCCTCCGGAAGCAGCCGGTTGTGCACATCGTTGTGCCCAGCGTTCTTCAGCAGCACCAGTTTCTTGGGCGAGCAAGCGTGTTCATACAGCTGGTGGAATTGTTCGACAGGAATGGTGAGGTCCCTGTCGGCCCCAAGGATCAGCACGGCTCGCGGGCTGATCCGCCCGACGTACTCGTAGGGCTTGTAGCGCATCAGCTCGTCTGCGGTCTCGGCTAGGGGATACATCAGCTCAGCAAGCGCCGGATGGCCCTGGGCGTAGGCGGCCGCTCGTGCAGCAGCGGTCGGCTCGAAGTGCATGATCTGTTCTGGCGGCACACGCATCGACTCGCCTGTGGTCACCCGCTTCCGGCGGTCGTCAGCAACCTGTTGCAGGAATTCCGCCCACTCCCAGGTCGTTCGGGTTGACCGCAGCAGTGCCTCGCCGTCGGCAAACGGTGATGCAGCCACCGCGCAGCGGACCCGCTGGTCAAGCGCGGTGGCCACGATCGCGTGTGCACCACCGTAGCTGCCGTCACCCCAGATCGCGATTCTCTCGGGGTCCACGTCAGGTCTGGTGGTTAAGTATGTGACCGCGTTGCGGATGTCCTCCAGGTGCTCGGCCGGGACGAACCGCCAGTGCGGTCCGTCGCTGTCACCGAAACCGCGATACTCGAAGGTGAGCACGGCGTATCCGCGGCTGACTAACTCGGCGGCGTACCGTGGGGCAAACATGCCGAGGACCGGACGGTACCCCAGGCACAACAACACGGCCGGATGCCGCACATCGCCCGGCGGTGTGTACCAGACGCCGCGGAGCTGATGCCCCGGGCCGCTGAAGAATGAGACCTTTTCTTCACGCATGTGCTTCCTCCGCTGGTCTCGGCCGGGTCAGTACGTGCCAGAGGCGTCGTTCTCCGCCAACGCGAACGGAACGGCCCAGCTGCGCCGTTAAGTGCCGCTGCGACGACACGGTGTCCCGCCAGGCCCAGAGTAACCGGGTGAAATCGGACAAGTGGTATTCGGCCGTGATCCCGATGGCGCCGTGGAGCTGGTGGCAGCCCGCGGCGACGTCGGTCGCTGTCTGTCCGGTGATAACACGTGCCACCTGGGCCGCAGCCAGCTGCTCGTCCGGGTCTGATCGAATGTCCATCAGCGCCTCGGTGGCCCGCTGGACGGCGGCTTCCGCCTGCACAATGGCGGTTCGCATCCGGGCCAGCGAGGCGGCGATCGACGGAATTGTGATCAGAGGAGCTCCGAACTGTTGCCGCTGGGCGACGTACTGACGGGTCAGCTCGTAGGCACCCGTGGCGGCACCGACGATTGCTGCGGACCACAGCAGGTGGATTCGGGCCTCGATCGATTGGATCGGTAGCGGCAGCGCGTATCGGCGTGCATCTTCGAGCTGGACCTCGAACAAGTCACGCGGTTCGCCGGCGATGTTCTCCGCCACGTCGAGCCGTACGGCAGCGACGTCGACGACCAGGAGTTCGTCGGGCGCCACCAACACGGCCTGTTCGACGCGCCGACCCCAGGCCAACATGCCGCGGATCCGGACGTCCGAGCGGTTCACCGCCGGCATAATGGTGACGCTGCGGATCGCGGGCGCCACCGTCTCGAGCAAGCTCAGCAGGAATGCGGCGGTGTTCGACTCGATCAGCGGGGTGCTGCCAGCGCACCGCGCCAGTTCGTCCACGACGACCACCAGTTCGGCAAGGGATCCCCCGGAACCGCCAGCGATCTCCGGGACGCCGACCAGTGACAACCCGTGTTCCTCAAAGGCTGGCCAATAGTCGGGCAGCGCGCCGACAGCCGGCCGGTCAGACCTCCCTACGACCTTCCCAGCGATCGCGCGCACAGCGTCGCGGATCTGGTGAGCGATCTCGGGGCAGACGTCGATCGTCATGAGCTGACCTCGGCTCGTGCGATGAGCGACAGCATCACGTCGGCGGCCCCGCCGCGGACGGTATAGCCGGGAGAGGAGAACACTGCCTGGGCGAGGGCACTCGTACGGGGCGGATCGTTCGGGCCGAAGCGGCGCGCGAATTCGACGACGTCCTGCTCGAAGATGTTGCCCAGGTACTTCAGGGTGGCCGCCTGCCGCACCGGTGCCGTGCCCTCGTCCAGCAGGGTCGCGATCTGGTACGCCAAACGCCGCAGGCTGGCCAGCCGGGCGGTCAGTCTGCCGAGCTCCTGCTCCGCCTCGGCGTCGTCCGGCAGGCTGCCGAGCAGTGGCACGAGCAGCGGGTACGAGGACAGGTACCGCTCCGGTCCGCCGCGTTCGAAGCTGAGCTGCTCCACCACCTGGCGCCAGCCGTTGCCGACTGCGCCGAGCACGTTCTCGCCGGGGACCAGCACGTCGTCGAACACCACCTCGTTGAAATGGTGTTCGCCGGCCAGATCGAGGATGGGGGAGATGTGAATGCCGGCCGAACCCAGATCGAGCACGAACTCGGTCAGTCCAGCGTGCTTGCCGCCGTCGGTGCCGGTGCGAGCCAGGACATACATGTGGGTGGCGTGGTGCGCTCCGGTCGTCCAGATCTTTCGACCTCGCAGTCGCCATCCGCCGTCGACCGGCGTGGCGGTGGTCCGCAGAGAGGCGAGGTCGGATCCGGCTTCTGGCTCGCTCATTCCGAGGCAGAAGAACACGTCCGCGGTGACGATGCCGGGCAGATACGTCGTGCGGAGGTGTTCGGAGCCGTGGCGCAGAATCGCTGGTCCGATCTGACGGTCGGCGATCCAGTGCGCAGCTACGGGTGCGCCGGCGCGTAGCAGCTCCTCGGTGACGGCGAGGCGTTCGACGTTGCTGCGTTCGCCCCCGCCGTACTTCCGGGGCCACGTCATTCCGATGACGCCCAGCCCGGCGAGGGCCTTGCTGAAGGCCGGGTCGTATCCGCGCATCCAGTTGTCGCATCGGGTGGCGGTGCCGTCGGCTCGCCAGCTGGCGATCAGCTGCCGCACCTGCTGCGGCGTGGCGGCGTGCGGTGTCATGGCGTCACCGTCCACGAAACTGAGCCGGTCGGCGGTTCAGGAAGGCCTCCATGGCCTCGGCGGAGTCCTCGGTCGAGGTCATCACGGCCTGGTAAGCGGCGATGAGTTCGAGCGCGCCGCGCAGGTCGGCGTGCTGACTTGCGTACGCGGCTCGTTTGATCAGCCGTACAGCGACGGGTGGCATGCCGGCAAGCTTGCGCGCGAGGGTCTGGCAGGCATCGGCGAGTTCGTTGTCGGGGTGTACCGAGCTGACCAGGCCAATACGCACTGCCTGCTCGGCGTCGACGACTTCGGCCGTCCACATGAGCCGCAACGCGGTCGCCATGCCGACGATGCGTGGCAGGTAGTAGCAGCCGCCGTCGCCTGGCACCAGACCGACCCGGATGTACCCCTGGCAGAACGTGGCAGAGGTACCGGCCATTCGGAGATCGGCCATGAGTGCCATGTCCATGCCGGCTCCCACTGCGGGCCCGCCGACCGCGGCGAGATAGGGCTTGCTGAGCGCCTCTGCGGCGTGAGCCACCATGTGCACCCGTTCGGTGAGCAGGTTGCGTTCGGCCAGCGGGCTGCGCTCTCGGTTGGCGAACTCGGCGAGGTCCACACCAGAGCAGAACGAGCCGGCAACACCGGTCAACACCACCGCCCTGACCTCGGGGTCGCTTTCGGCCTGGCGCAGCATCTGCGCCCAATGCTCGATCATGCCGAGGGTGAAGGCGTTGCGCTGGTGCGGGCGGTTCAGCGTGATCGTGGCCACGTGGTCGCTGACGTCATATTCGATGTCCACCGAATCACCTGGCGAGCGGTGAGGTCACTTGCAGGAACGAGTGCTTTTCGTCGAGCGCTGTCACGACGTCGATGACCCACGGGCGGCCATGGTCCGCTAGGGCCTCCTCGAGAGCGGCCGTCAGCTGTTCGGAGGTTTCCACCCGGGTCCCGCCGCACCCCATGGCCCGCGAGATTGCGGCATAGTCGTAGTGGCCGAGTTCGGCGGTGATCTGCCGCTTGCCGAGTCCGTTGTAGACCCAGCCGAGCGCGGCGTTGTTGAGCACCACGACCACGATGGGGATGTCCTGTTCCAACGCGGTCAGCAGGCCGTTCATGCTCATCCCGAAGCCGCCGTCGCCGCACACAGCGACGACGGGGCGGGACCGGTCGACGAGCTTGGCCGCCAATGCTGCCGGTATCGCGTACCCCATTCCGCCGATGCCGGCCGACTGCAGGTAGTTGCCTGCGCGCTTGGTCTGGAACAGGTGCATCATGAACAGCCGGTTTTCGCCCGCGTCGCAAGTGACCATGGCGTCGTCGGGCAGGGTGGTGTTGAGCAGTTTTACGATCCGCTCCGGCAGCAGCGGGACGTCGTCGCTGTAGCTTGCGTCGACGTCGAACCAGCCGTGCATGGCCCGTGCCTCGTGGAGCACCCGGTGACGCGGCTCGAGGGCCGTTGGGTTCGGGGCGTCGATGTCGAGCGCCAGCAGCCGATCTAGCGTTGCCCGCACGTCCCCGATCAGGGTCTGGTCGGCTGGGAAGGTCCAGGACGCGTTTCGGGGCTCGATGTCCAGCTGGATGATGGTCTGGCGGCCAGGGTCGACGAGCAGTGGGTTCTCATTGGCAGTGTCCGGCGGTGCGAGCCTGGAACCGAGCACCAGCAGCAGGTCAGCCTGTCCGACGACGGCGTTCGCGATCGGGCGGCCGAAAGTTCCGCATACGCCGAGGGCGAGCTCGTGCACCTCGGGGAAGACGCCCTTGCCGCCGCCGCTGGTCGCCACGGGCATGGCGTACCGCTCGGCAAGTCGCTGCAGCTGAGGATAGGCGTTGCTGATCCGTACCCCGTTTCCGGCGATGATGACGGGGCGGCGCGCGTCGCGCAGGGTGTCGAGGAACTGGCGCAACTCCGCGTCGGTCGGCACCGCCCGTTGCTCGGTGAGATATCGACGGGTTGGGTAGATGACGGGGTGCGCGTCCGGGCCGACCTTGGTGCGTAGGGCGCTGCTGCTGAACAGGACGGCGATCGGACCTCGTTCGCCAGCCAACGCATGCTTGATGGCCAGCTGCACGGACTGCACGGCTTGCGGACCGTTGTGGGCGACCATCACCCGCTTGACCACGCCGCCGAGTGCTTGCCTGGCGTCGAAGCCGCCGTAGTCGCCGGCGCCGGTCTGGTAGCTGCCGTGATGGGACAAGTGGCCGCCGTCGGTGAGGTCGGCCAGCAGCAGCATCGGTGAGCTGGACAGGTGGGCTTCAAGCGTGCCGAGAAGGGCGTTCGCGATGATCCACGCACCCTGCCCGTAGACCACGCCCGGGCGGCCGGTGAGCCGCCCGTAGACCTCGGCCATGACACCGGCCAGCGATTCCTCGCGCACAAGGACAGCACGGACGGTGTCCGTGTGCTCGTTGAGCGCGTCGAAGAGCATCCAGCTGTCACCGCCGATGATGCCGAAGATCATGTCGATTTCGGCCTCCTCCAGGACGCGGGCGATCGCCTCGCCGACCCGGATGGTGCCGTCCAGTGCCTTGGTGGTCGTCATCTGCGGCTACCTCCTGATGTATGGCGGGTCCAGGCGTCGAAACGTGGCTTGCCGGCGGAGTCGACGATTTCGATCCACAGCCCGCTGTGTGGATTGCGGTGATAGGCGAACTCGGCGCGGGAGCCGTTCTCGTCCAGCCCGCTGGCCTCGCATGGGAAGCCGATGGATTCCAGGCGGGCGATCTCGGCGTGAAAGTCGTCCGCCCAATAGCCCACATGGTGCAGCGGTGGCCCGCCGGTCATGAACCGATAGGCGGAGTCGTCGAGGTACTCGATGAGCTCCAGGTGGTGCGGGCCGCCAAGGGAGTAGGTGATGCGCATGTCCCGGAACACCGGTCCGGCTGGGGTGCTGATCGGACCGGTGCGCTGGACCGGGGTGGCCCAGGCGAGGCCGAGCGTGTCGCCGAGCCGCCGCATCGCTTCGTCTAGGTCGTCGACGACGACGCCGGTGTGGAAGAGCATGAAGGCATCATGGCACATCTGTTGTGTCATTGTGAATATCAGCGGGTCAGGAGGAGACACCCGGCCAGCGGGCCGCCTCCGGTACCGACCACGCCGACTTCGGCGTCGCGCACCTGGCGTGCACCTGCGGCGCCCCGGAGCTGCGTCGCGACTTCGTGGAGATGCCCGAAACCATGCAGCCGACCGGCGGAGAGTTGACCACCACCGGTGTTCAGCGGCAGCGTGCCGTCTCGGGCGATCGATCGGCCCCCTTCCAGGAAGGCCCCAGCCTCACCTCTCGGGCAGAACCCGAGGCTCTCCAACCACAGCACCGTGAGGATGCTGAACCCGTCATAGAGCCCGGCGACGTTCACATCGGCCGGCGTCAGATCCGTCCGTGACCAGAGGTGTTTGCCGGCGTCGGCCGCGGCCATGGTGGTGATGTCGGCGCGCTGATCCCAGGACGGCCGCCCGGTGATGGCCGTTCCGACGGCCTCGAACCGCAGCGGCGCACCCTTCAGGTCGGCAACCGTGTCCGCGGCCGAGACGACAAAGGCTGTGGAGCCGTCAACCGGAACGTCGCAGTCGTACAGGCACAGGGGCGTGGAGATCATCCGAGCGGTGAGATAGTCGTCCATGGTCAACGGCGAACGGTATACGGCTGCGTCATTGAGGGCGGCGTTGGCGCGTCCGGTGAGCGGAATCTGGCCGAGTTGCTCCCGCGTCAGACCGAACTCCGCCATGTATCGCGTCGCCCACGGCGCGATCCAGGTCGGTGAGGACATCGAACCGAACGGCAGCAGCCACTGCATGTAGGAGGGCAATCGTGCCGTGTCAGTGGATATGGTGGCCGCCCGTGTGCCGCTCTGCTGGCCGGAGGACTCGGTCACCGTGCGATAGACCAAGACGTGCCGACATAGCCCGGCTGCGACGGCCAGCATCGCGTTGACGACCGCACCCAGCTGCGCGGGGCCTTCAGGACCGGCCTGGTACCAGTTCAGACCGAGCCGCAGGGCGTCCTGGGTTTGCGGAACGCCCGGCCCGCTGAATCCGTCCGAGATGTAGATGTCGCCGGGCCAGGCGCACATGCCGTCGATGTCGTCGCGGTTCAGTCCGGCATCGTCCATTGCCGCCAGGCATGCTTCCACGGTCAGGTCTAGGGCGCTGCGCCCCAGCCGACGACCCACCTGGGACTGGCCGAGACCGGATAGCACACTTCGCCGCTCAAATTTGTCCACTATGGTTCCTTAAGGACGTTGAATCGCGGTGGTCTCCAGGAATTCTTCGATCCCGAACCGGCCCAACTCGCGGCCGATACCGGAGCGTCGGAATCCGCCGAACGGCGCCGCCGGATTGAAGGCCGCGCCGTTGATGTCGACTTGGCCGGTGCGCAATCGGACCGCAACCTCCATAGCCTGCTGCTCGGTAGCCGCCCAGACTCCGCCAGCCAACCCATACTCGGAGTTGTTGGCGATCGCCACGGCGTCGTCGGCGCCGTCGTGGCCGATGATGCACAACACCGGGCCGAAGATCTCCTCCTGCGCCAGCCGGCTATCGGCGGGCACGTCGAGGAACACAGTCGGGGCAACGTAGAAGCCGGTGGACTCGACCACCGAACCTTGCGCCGCGATGCGCAACCCCTCGGCGAGCCCGTGGTCGATGTACTCGCAAACCGACTGCTGCTGCCGGGCCGAGACCAGCGGTCCGAGCCTGGTACTCGGCTGCAGAGGATGGCCGACGGTCAGCTTGGCAAGCTCATGCTGAGCCAGTTCGGCGACCTCGGCCAGCCGGGCGCGGGGAACCAGCATTCTGGTCCATGCGGAGCAGGTCTGACCGGAGTTCAACATGCCGTTGCGCACCGACCCTTTGACTGCCGCTGGCAGGTCCGCGCCGTCGAGAATGATGCTTGCCGACTTTCCGCCGAGTTCCAGCGCCACCCGGGTGACATTGCGTGCGGCGAGAGTGGCGACGCGGACACCGGCCTTGGTCGAACCGGTGAAGGACAACAGCGCGATGCCCGGATGCGCGGCAATCGCCTCACCGACGCTGACACCGGGACCCGGTACGACCGACAGCACGCCAGGCGGCACCCCAGCCTCGGCGGCGGCGTCGACCAAGGCCAGGGCGCTCAGCGGCGCTTCCTTACTGGGCTTCAGGACGATGGGACAGCCGGCAGCCAGGGCCGCGCCCACCTTGGCGATCACCTGGTGCAGCGGATAGTTCCAGGGTGTGATGGCCCCGACTACTCCAGTTGGGACGCGCCGCACCAGGGAGTGACCGATCTCGGTGTCGAGGTCCAGTTCTGCAATCGCTTCGGCGTAGGCGTGCAGGACCCGGACCGGCATGCCAACCTGTACCGCCTCGGCGATGCGCCGTGGCGTGCCGACCTCCAGGGCAATCGTCTCCGCCAATGCCGGGGCTCGCTTGTCGAGAGCGTCGGCCAGCGACACGAGCAGGGCAGCGCGTTCGGCAGTCGGCCATTGGCTGAAGGAAGTGAAGGATTCGTTGGCCATCTGGATCGCGGCGTCGACGTCGTCCGGCCCGGCCTGCACCACGTGAGCCAGCGGTGTGCCGTCGGCGGAATTGGTGACGACTGAAGGCGGCAATTCTGATCGCGGCCGTACCCACTGGCCGCCGAGCGAGTAGGCGTTGCGGATGGTATCAAGATCGATCAGCTGGCTCATCGCGCTTCACTTCCCGTTCACAGATCTAGGACGAGGCGCTCGCCCGCGGCTCTCGACACGCAGATCATCATGCGATCGCCGGCGGCGCGTTCCTCGTCGGTGAGATAGGCGTCGCGGTGTTCGATCTCACCGTCGATGACGGTGGTCTCGCAGGTTCCGCAGATGCCTTCCTGGCAGGAGGAGATGACATAGACGCCCGCGCTGTCGAGCGTTGCAAGTATTGTTTGACCGGCCGGAACGGCTACCGTCCGGCCGGACCGGTGCAGTACGACGTTGAACTCACGGTCCTGGTTCGGGGAAGGCTGCGGGCGTGCCGTGAACCGTTCGGTGTGCAGTGCTCCTGAAGGCCACGCTTGGCAGATCGATTCGACCGCCGAGAGCAACGGCTCCGGTCCGCAGCAGTACACGGCCGTCGCGGGCTCCGGGTGGCCGAGCACGGCGGCGAGGTCGATCAGCCCGCACTCGTCCTCCGGCACGAGGCTGATGTGGTCCCCGTACCGTTCAACCAGCTGCTCGGCGAACGCCATCGTGGTACGGCTCCGCCCGCCGTAGGTGAGCGACCAAGGCCGCCGTGTTCGGTCGATCGCGTCGACCATCGGTATCAGTGGGGTGATGCCGATACCACCGGCGACGAAGATGTACCGGGACGCGTTGATGAGCGTGAAGTGGTTACGCGGGCCGCGGACGCGTATCCCGTACCCGGTGTGCAGCCGTTCGTGGATCCAGGTCGACCCGCCCCTCCCCGCCGGCTCCCGTTGTACCGCGATCGTCCACACACGTTCACCGCTGCCGCTGCCGCTTCCGCAGAGCGAGTAGTGGCGTACGAGGTCCGGCTCGATCAGCAACTCGAGGTGCGCACCCGGTTCCCAGTGCGGCAGCTCGGCTCCGGCAGGATCGATCAGATCCAACGCGACGACGTTCGGTGTCAGCCACCGGCGGTTGGCAACCACCAGCTCGCGGACGTCGTCAGCCTGGATCATCGCGAGCCCGGGGCCGTGAAGACGATGGCAGGCTTGATCTCGGTAAGATTGCGCATCGCGTCCAAGGCGTTGTTGATGTCCTCGAACCGATAGTGGTTCGAGATCATAGCGTTCCAGTCGAACCGGTCCCGGTGCGCCTGCAGGAAACGCAGCGCGGCCCAGTAGTCTTCGACGCTGCCCGACAGCGACCCGATCAACGTGGCCTGCTTGTGCACGATCTGGCTGGCGTCGAACTCAGCCAGGTTCGCGCGCACCTGCCCGATCAGCAGATAGCGCCCATTGCGGCCGAGCATCTGCATGCCCTCGGTGAAGGCGCTCGGCGCTCCGGACATCTCGATGACCACGTCAGCGCCATCGACGATGTCGCGCACCCGGGCAACCCGCTCGTCCGCGTCCGGGACCTCACCGACGTCCAGTACCTCGGCGGCGCCCCACGACTTGGCGAGCGCAAGGCGCTCCGCCGGCGCGCCGACGACAATGACCTTGGCGGCGTTGGACGCGACTGCCCGGGCCACGGCGAACAGCCCAAGCGGCCCCGCGCCCTGGACGACGACCGTCCGGTCCTCGACCGGGCCGAGTCGGGCGAAGCCGTGCATCACGGTCCGCAACGCGCACGACGATGCTGAGGCGACCGCGTCGGGAATCGCGTCGGGCACCTTGACCCGGCCAGACGTAGGGAACACGTAGCAGTACTCGGAAAATCCGCCGGTCAGATAGGGGTACTGCTGGTACGGGGTGGCCATGTAGGCGCGGCGGTCCGTGCACAGTGTGGGTTCATGCGCGATGACGCAGTTGTAGCACCTGCCGCAGAAGCCGTGAGTCCAGACGATGCGGTCGCCAACCGTGAGGGGCTGCCCGACCGAGTCTCGGTCGACGCCCGGTCCGAGGCGGGCGACTCGCCCGGTCATCTCATGACCGGGGATGATCGGCAATGTGACACCACCAGCGAGCTTCCCGCTGGCTATGTGCACGTCTGTCGCGCATACCGTGGCCGTGGTGACCTCGACCAGGATGGCACCCGGCTCGAGTTCGGCAGGCACGACCACATCGACGATCTCCAGCGGTTTGCCGCCCTCGACCAGCGCAGCCGCCCGGCACGTGCTGGGGATGCTCGTCACGGCGCCACCTCATCCAGCAGCATCTGGATGGACTGGGCCTGGGTCATCTCCCGGTACCCCTCGGTGCCGCTCACCCGGCCGTAGCCGCTCTCGCCCATGCCTCCCATTGGGAAAGCGGGGTCGCCGCGACGGTAGTTGTTTACCCATACCACGCCAGCACGCAGCGAGCGCGCGACACGGTGCGCACGGTTAAGGTCACGGCTCCACACCGCTGCGGAGAGCCCGAACCGCGTGTCGTTGGCAATGCGGATGGCGTCGGCTTCCGTCTCGAACGGCATGGCGGCCAGGACGGGACCGAAGATCTCTTCCTGGCAGATGGTCATGTCGCTGGTCACGCCGGTGAAAATGGTCGGGGCGTAGAACAGCGGGTGGTCGACGCCTGCCGGTGGGCCGCCGCCGCACAAGACCCGACCGCCCTGCTCGCGGCCGATCGCGACGTACTTCTCGACGCGTTGCAACTGGGCGCCGTTGCACATCGGCCCCACGTCGGTGGCGGGATCGGAGGGATCGCCGAAGGTGAGCTTCGTGACGTACTCGACGACGCGGTGCAGAACCTCTTCGTAGACGGAGGCCTCAATCAGGGCTCGGCTGCCGCACTGGCAACTCTGGCCGCCAGCGGCGGTGAAACCCTGCGCGACGGCCTGTGCCGCCTTCGCGATGTCCGCGTCGGCAAAGACAACGTTTGCGGCCTTGCCACCCAGCTCCATGGTGACAGGCACCAGCCGCTGCGCGGCGTGCGCCGCGACGATGCGTCCGCCCTCCGGCGAGCCGGTGAAGACGAGCTTGTCGACGCCGGCGTTGGTGCACAGTGCAGCGCCGACGGTGGGCCCGAACCCGGTGACGACGTTGAAGACGCCGGGCGGGAACCCGGCCTGGTGGGCCAGCTTGGCAATCTCCAGCGTGGAGCACGGTGCCTGCTCCGACGGCTTCACCACGATGGTGTTGCCTGCCGCGAGCGCCGGTCCGGCCGATTGCGCCATAATGACGCCCGGGGTGTTCCACGGCGTCTGAATCCCGATGACGCCGAACGGCACCCGGCGGGTCAACGCGACGACGTCCGGATTGAGCCCGCGAGGTGACTCGTCGGCGATGGTTTCCGCGAGGCTGGCGGCATGGCGAAAGTAGCCACCGACGGCACCGTACATCGCGCGTTCCTCGCGGATGGTCTTGCCGTTGTCGCGGCTCTCGACAGCCGCCAGCCGCTCGGCGTTGTCGTCGATCAGGTCGGCCAGTCGGCGCAGCAGCTTCGCCCGTTCGTGCGGGCGACGTGTCCATGGGGTCTCCTCGAGGGCCCAGCGAGCCGCGTTGACCGCCGTGGCCACATCCTCGCTGTCCCCCTCGGCGACCTGCGCCCACGGCTGCTGCGTCCACGGATCGATCGAGTCGAAGAACCGGCCGGACGCGGCGGGGCGCCACTGGCCGTCAATGAACATGAGATACCGATCGTTCATGGTTTTCCTTACCTTGCTAGGCGGAGAGTTACAGTCGTTCGAGCAACGTCGCGTTGGCCATGCCGCCGGCCTCGCACATGGTCACCAGCGCATAACGGTGATTGCGAGTGTGCAGTGCGTGCGTGGCGGTGGTGAGCAGCCGTGCGCCGGACGCGCCGAGCGGATGGCCCAATGCAATGGCGCCGCCGAGCGGGTTGAGCCGCTCGCCGTCGGCGTTGAGTTCCTGCTGCCAGGCGAGCGGAACCGACGCGAAGGCCTCGTTCACCTCGTAGTGCTCGATGTCGTCCAGGCACATGCCGGTCCGTGCCAGCAGGCGCTCGGTGGCACCGATCGGCGCCGTCAGCATTGTGATCGGATCGCTCGCGGTGACGCTCCCTGCGACGTGCCGGGCGATCGGTCGCAACCCGTGCTTGACAGCGAACCGTTCGCTGGTCACCAGCAGTGCCGCCGCCCCGTCGGCGAGCTGGGACGAATTCCCGGCGGTCACCCGCCAGTCGATCTGCGGGAACCGGTCGGCCATTGCGGCCGATTCAAATGCGGGCGGTAGATCGCGTAGTCGCTCCGGCGTGCTGGCCGGCCGGATCGTCTCATCGCTGGTCACGGTCTCGCCGTCCGGCAGCGTGATCGCGAGCAGTTCAGCGTTGAAGTCACCGGATGCTGTGGCAGCGGCAGCCCGGTGATGGGAGCGTACGGAAAATGTGTCGAGCTGCGCCCGGGTCAGGCCCCACTTCGCCGCCACAAGCTCTGCGGAGATGCCTTGCGGGACGAGCCCGGGGGTGTAACGGTCGGCGGCCGACCCGAACGGCTGGGCACCCAGCCGGTTCGACCCCATCGGGACCCGGCTCATCGACTCCACGCCACCCACCACGACGGCGTCCTGCATGCCTGACAGTACGGCCTGGACGGCGAAGGTGAACGCCTGCTGGCCAGAACCGCACCGCCGGTCGATGGTGACCGCAGGTGTGTGCTCTGGCAACCCGGCGGCGAGCCACGCCCACCTGCCCGGGGTGGCGGACTGCTCGCCAACCTGGCTGACACAGCCGACGATCACGTCGTCGATGAGGGCAGGATCGATCTGAGTTCGGGCCATGAGACCCGTGAACACTTGCGCCAGCAGGTCGACCGGGTGTGCGATCGAGAGCGATCCGCCCGGCTTGCCCTTGCCGACTGGTGACCGCACGGCGTCGATCACCACCGCGCTCGGTGAGTTCATCGCGCGGCATCCAACGTAATGTCACGGCGCGCCGATAACTGTGCCATAATGCCATCCTACTGCCAACCAGGGCGGTGGTCCAGATCGAAGCGAGGGACTGAGCGATGCGTGCCGCGGTCGTTGTGTCGTTGAGTGGCCCTTCCGGTGTCGAAGTTCGGGAGTGGCCCCGGCCGGAGCAGGGTGGCACCCGCGTGCTCGTCGAGGTGCATGCGGCCGGCGTGACCTACCCCGATCTGCTGCTGGCGTGGGGGAAGTACCAGGCGCGTCCCGACCTTCCATTCGTGCTCGGGACGCAGTTTGCCGGACGAGTCGCCTGGGCCCCTGCGTCGTCGGCGTTCGCGGTGGGACAGCGGGTCGGCGGGTTCAGCCTGACGGGTGGCTTCGCCGAATGGGTGGCCTGCGACGAGGCAAACTTGCTGGTGTTGCCCGACGGCTGCTCCTGGCAGTCGGCGGCGGCGAGCCTGACGAACTACCTGACCGCGCACTTCCTGCTTGTCGAGCGCGCCGGAGTTCGATCCGGTGAGCGGGTCCTAATACACGGCGCTGGCGGCGGACTCGGGCTGGCCGCTGTACAGGTGGCCCGCTGCCTGGGCGCCGATGTGCTGGCGGTGACCTCGAGCGACGCCAAGTCCGCGGCTGCGCACGCCTCCGGGGCGACGACCTTGCTGCCGGCCGATGGGTTCGCGGAGTGGGCCGCGGCGGGGGCTGGCGCCGGGAGCGTGGATGTCGTCGTCGACCCGGTCGGCGGCGACCGGTTCACGGACTCCGTTCGTTGTCTCGCGCCAGGTGGCCGACTGATCGTGGCGGGCTTCGCCAGTGGCAGCATCCCGACCGTGGCGGTCAACCGGCTGTTGCTGCGCAACGTGGCGGTCATCGGTGGTGCGTGGGGTCCGTGGGCCCGCGTCCATCCTGGCTTCGTCCAGCGCCAGTGGCAGCAGTTGACGACGTGGTTCACGACGCGTCAGCTGCGCCCAGTCGTATCGGAGGTGCTGCCACTTCACGACGTTGCTCACGCCCTCGGCCTGTTGGACGACCGGAAGAGCGTGGGCAACGTCGTGCTGCGGATCCGTTAGTCGGGATCGGCGCGCTCAGCGCAGGATCGCGCCGCCGTCGACGACGATCGTCTGTCCGTTGATCCACGATGCATCGTCCGAGAACAGGAACGCGACCATGGCGGCGATGTCCTCCGGCACACCGAGCCGGGGCGAGCGCACCGTGGCGAGCTGACGGTCGACTTCTTCTGGTGTCATCGACGCCACGTTGGCCGGGGTGCGGACCGTGCCCGGGGCGATCGCGTTGCAACGCACGCCTTGCCGACCGGCGACCGTGGCGGTGTGCCGGGTTAGTGCGGCGACGGCGGCCTTGGTGGCGCTGTAGGCGACCCGGATTGGCTCGGCCATCCATACCGCGGCCGACATGGTGTTCACGATTGATCCCCCGCCACGTTCGACCATGATCGGCAGGACGTGTCGGGTCGCGTATAGGTATCCCATGAGTGAGACGTCGATGGTTCGGCGGAACGTCTCGTCGGAGATCCGCAGAACGTCGGTGTCGGTGCCGAGGGTGCGTCGGGACAGGTCGGCGGCGACGTTGAAAAGCCCGTCCACCCCGCCGAACCGTGACACGGTGGCGGCTACGAGGGCCTGGACCGACGTCTCGCTGGTGACGTCCACCTGTTCGGCGTGGGCGGAGCCGCCCGCCTGACGGATACGCTCGGCTAATTCCGCGGCGCCGTCACCGTTGAGGTCGGCGACGACGACGTGGCTGCCCTCTTCGGCCAGGCGAATCGCTGTGGCGCCACCGATGTTGTCCGGTACGGCGCCGGCGATGATGGCGACCTTGTTGTGCAGTCCGCGCAACGGTTGTTCCCCTCCTCGGTCGGGGTCGGGGGTTGTGCCGGCGAGGCCAGACTCGCCGGCACAACCCCCCGAGCTCTATGGGTTGATCTTGACGAAGGTGTTGGTGGCGATGTTGTAGGGATCCTCGTTTACCAGGACGAACTGTTCGTTCTTCACCTTGGTGAAGTACACGAACGGATTCACCATGCCTTCTGGGGCACCTGCAGGAGCCTTGCTGCTGGGTGTCCACGGCGGCAGGATGCCGAACAGGTCGACGTCCTTCGCCGATTGCAGCGCTGCGGTGAACGACTCGCGGTCGACGGTTCCCTTGGCCTGGCTGGCGATCTTGGCGACGATGCGGACACCGAGCCAGGTGTGTTGAGCGGCAGAGCCGACGTTGGCGGCGTACTTGTCGCCGGACTTCTCCTGCGCTGCCATGTCATCGACGAACATCTTGACGCCGCGGATGTGGGTGGAGGTCGCCGGTGGCAGCGTCATCACGATGTTGGCGCCGTCCACGAACGAGCCTAGTGACTTCAGGTCGGGCAGCGTGAGTTCATTGTCGTTGCCGATTACCGGGATCGGCTTGCCGAGCTGCTGCAGGGCCTGCAGCAGGGCGTACACCTGCTGATGGCTCAGGGCGGGGTTGACTGCCTCGGCGCCCGACTCAATCACCTTCTGGGCCCACGGTGCCATATCCGATGTCGTTGGCGGCAGGTAGAGCGATCCGGCCACCTGCACGCCTGCCGCCCGCAATGCGTCCTCGGTCTGCTTCGTCGTTGTGTGCGCGATCGGGATGTCCTGGGTGACGTTGACAACCGACTTGATGCCGACCAGCTTGGCGAGGTACGGGCC
>NZ_JBEXCY010000148.1:0-2756 GCF_040605515.1 Dactylosporangium sp. NPDC005572
CCCCGACGCTCTTCCGATCTGCCGGCGGCGGCCGCCGCCGGCTCTGCGGCCTCTGCCGCCTCCGCGGTCGGGCGGCTGGTCCGGGACGAGGGCGCTCGCGTGCTGGCCGCCCTCGTCCGGGTGACCGGCGACTGGTCGCTGGCCGAGGACGCGACGCAGGACGCGGTGGAGCGGGCGCTGCGGGTGTGGCCGGACTCGGGCGTGCCGGCCAACCCGCGGGCCTGGCTGCTGGTGGCCGCGCGGCATCGCGCGGTGGACGTGATCCGCCGCGAGTCCCAGCGCCGGGTGAAGGAGGCGCTGGCCGCCGGTGCCTCGCCTGCGCCCCTTGTTGACGTTTCAGATATTTCTGGCTTGTCCGACTTTCCCGACGATCTGCTGCGGTTGGTGTTCACCTGTTGCCATCCGGCGCTCTCGTTGGAGGCGCAGGTCGCGCTGGCCCTGCGGACGCTCGGTGGACTGTCGACGGCGGAGGTCGCGCGGGCGCTCGTGGTGCCGGAGGCGACGATGGCGAAGCGGCTGACGCGGGCCAGGCAGAAGATCACGCAGGCCCGCATCCCCTATCGCGTGCCGCCCTCCGAGGAACTGCCGTCCCGCCTGGCCGGGGTCGCCGCGACGGTGTACCTCATCTTCAACGAGGGCTACGCCGCCGGCTCCGGCGACGACGTCGTGCGCGCGTCGCTGACCGGCGAGGCGCTGCACCTCGGCCGGATGCTGCTGGCGCTGATGCCCGACGAGCCGACGGTGCTCGGCCTGCTCGCGCTCATGCTCCTGCAGGACTCCCGCCGCGCGGCGCGCCGGGACGCGGCCGGGCTGCCGGTGCTCCTCGCCGACCAGGACCGGACCCGGTGGAACCGCGCCGCGATCCGCGAGGGCGTCGAGCTGACCGGTGCGGCGCTGCGCCGTAGCCCCGGGCACCCGAACCCGTACGCGGTCCAGGCCGCCGTCGCGGCCTGCCACGCCCTGGCCCCCACGTACGCCGAGACCCCGTGGGACGCGGTGATCTCCTGGTACGACGTGCTCCTCACCGTCCAGGACACCCCGGTCGCCCGCCTGAACCGCGCCGCGGCGGTCGCCGAGCGCGACGGCCCGGCGGCGGGCCTGGCGCTGACCGACGCGCTGACCGGCCTGACCGGCTACCCGTGGTGGCACGCCACCCGCGCCGAGCTGCTGCTACGACTCGGCCGCGCGGACGAGGCCCGCACCGCATACGAGCACGCGCTGTCCCTCGGCATGAGCGCCCCGCAGGCGGCCCGCCTGCGCTTCCGCCTGTCCGATATCGACTCCCCTCACTAGCGGCCCTACCCGCCCTGCTGCGCGCGGAGGAGCTCGGCGAACTCGGGATAGCTCAGGTCGGACTTGGGTAACAGGCCCGCCTCCACGAGGGCCGGGCCCAGCTCCGCCCGCACCGCGGGGTCGCGTGCCTCCAGGCCGAACTGGATGATCTCCGCCGCGACCTCGGTCGTCCCGGCACGGAAGATGGTGCCGCTGTCCACCTGGTACAGCCAGGCGTCGTAGCGGTCCTCGGTGTCGTCGACCACCCGCCACAGGTTGCAGAAGCCCAGGAAGCTGCGCTCGTCGTGCGGGTCGTCGACCAGCCGGGCGGCGGCGTCGAGCTCCTCCCCGTCGTACAGCTTCCCGGCGGCCCGGAGCTGGTCGTGCTGGATCGGCGTCAGGTCGGCGGCGCCGGTGATCTCTCGTTCGTCCATGAAGCGGCTCGGCATGGGCGAGAGCCAACCCGACGGCGTGGCCAGGCGTCAATCTGGAACGGAGCGCCGTGACACTCGGTACGACGTGAATCACGATGCGCCGTCGGGCCGAAAAAGTGTCAGACCTGCCGGGCAAGATTCGGGCATGCATTTCGTCGCCCACGGCGCGGGCACGCCGGTGCTCGCCATCCACGGCTGGACCCCCGACCACCGCCTCATGCTCGGCTGCCTGGAGCCGCTCTTCGGGCGCCGCGCGGGCTATCGCCGGCTCTATCCGGACCTGCCCGGGATGGGCCGCTCCCCGGCGCCGCCGTCGGTGGCGAGCTCCGACGACGTGCTCGCCGAGCTCGACGCGTTCGTCGGGCGGGAGATCGGCGACGCGCCGTTCCTGGTGATCGGCGAGTCGTATGGGGGATATCTCGCCCGCGCGCTGGCCCGCGTCCGGCGCTCGCAGGTGCGCGGGCTGGCGCTGATCTGCCCGATCGGCACCGCCGTCGAGCACGCCGACCGCACGGTGCCGGCGCATCAGGTGCTGCGGCCCGACCCCGGGCTGGTGGCTGGGCTCGAGCCGCATCTCGCCGAGGAGTTCGCGGGCATGGCGGTCGTGCAGACGCCGGAGACGCTGCGGCGCTGGCGCGAGGAGGTGCTCACGGGCCTCGACGCCGCCGACCGCGACGCGATGGCCCGGATCCGGCAGCGGTGGGTGCTCCGCCTCGACCCCGAGGACGGGCCGCCGTTCGAGCGTCCGACGGTCCTCCTGACCGGCCGGCAGGACGCGAGCGTGGGCTATCTGGACCAGTTCGCGCTGCTGCCACACTATCCGCGGGCGACGTTCGCGGTGCTCGACGTCGCCGGGCACAACCTGCAGTTCGAGCAGCCGGCACTGTTCGACGCGCTCATGGAGGAGTGGCTCGACCGGGTGGCCGCGGAATGAACGCGCTGCTGCAACTCCTGCGCCGCTGCCGGCCACTCGCACCGCCGCGGTCACTCATCACGGCGCCGCCCGGCGGGCGGCCGCCGTGGTCGCTCATCACGACGGCGGCCGGCTGG
>NZ_JBEXCY010000148.1:2854-29261 GCF_040605515.1 Dactylosporangium sp. NPDC005572
GGGTGCTGCCGTGGCCCTTCATCGTGCGGGCGGCCGGCGGCGTTCCGCCATGGTCATTCATCACGGTGTCGGCCGGCTGGGTGCTGCCGTGGCCCTTCATCGTGCGGGCGGCCGGCGGCGTTCCGCCATGGTCGTTCATCACGGTGGCGGCCGCTGGGCCGGTGGTGCACGGTTCAGGCGGTGGCCGGTTCGGCGTCCGCCGGTCGCAGCGCGCCGGCGCTGACGGCCACGAAGAGCGCGAGGACGACCGGCACGGCGAGCGCCGCCGACAGCGGGACGACCGCCGTGGCGGCGCCGATCAGGACGGGACCGGCGAGGAAACCGGCGTAGCCCATGCTCACGACGCGGGCGAGGGCCTTGCCGGGGTTGGCCGGGTTGCGGGCGGTCGCGGCCGAGAAGACCTGCGGGGCGATGCACGCGAGACCGGCACCCAGGCACGCGAAGCCCGCGACGCCCGCGAAGGGGTGCTCCAGCAGCAGCGCCACGCCGAGCCCGGCCGCGGCGACCAGCGCGCTGGCACGGACCAGACGCACCGGCCCGAGGAGCGCGGTCAGCCGGTCGCCGACGAGGCGGGCGCCGGTCATCGCGACGGCGAACGCCGCATAGCCCGCGGCGGCAAACCCCGCGGTGCCGCCGAGGGTGTCGCGCAGGTAGACCGCGCTCCAGTCAGCCGCCGCACCCTCCCCGACCAGCGCACTGAACGCAAGCACGCCCAGCAGCCAGACCCCGTGCAGCACGCCGCCGCGACCACGTCCGGACAGACGGCCGGCGCCACCAACAAGCGCAGCGCCGGAGCCGCCGCCATCCCCATCAGCGGAGGCGGCAGCGCTCCCGCCGCCACCGCCGGTCGCAGTGCTAGCGGCGCCATTGCCGGAGGCGGCAGCGCTCCCGGCTCCACCGTCGGAGGTCGCAGCGCCCGTTGCTCCACCACCCGAGGCGGCTGCGCTCCCAGCGCCACCACTGGAGACCGCAGCGCTCGCGGGTGCGCTGCCACGGGCTGGGGCAAATCCGTCGGGCGACGCGATCGCGGGTGTGCTGTCGTCGGCTGGGGCGGATCTGTCCGCCGCCGCGCTCGCGGGCCCGTCGCTCGGATCTGGGGCCGCCGGCGTCGAAGATGCCCGTGACGCGTGGGTCGGCGCACTGGTCGGCGCACTGGTCGGCGCATCGGCCGGCGCATCGGTTGGCGACATATCGGCCGGCGCCTCGGCGGGCCGCGCGGTGGTTGTCGTCGGCGGTGGCGTGGGGAGCGGCGCGCGGCGCAGCCAGGTCAGCGACCATGACGCCAGGGCCAGCGTGAGGGCGGCGGTGAGGAGGAAGGTTGCCCGGGCCGACCAGGTGAGGTGGGCGCACAGGCCGCCGAGGGCGGCGCCGGCGAAGCCGCCGATGCTGTAGACCGCGTGGTAGGAGGAGATGATCGGCCGCCCGTAGGCCTGCTGCGTGCGCAGGGCGCCGGCGTTCATGGCGATGTTCAGCACGCCGTGGTTGACGCCGAAGACGAAGAGGGCGACGGTGAGGGAGACGAGGGCGGGGGCGTACGCGGTCGGCAGCAGCAGCACGCCCTCCGCCAGCGCGGTGGGTGCGGCGACCCGCAACGGGCCGAAGCGGTCGACCAGACGGCCGGCGAGTTGCTGGCCGGTGATGGCGCCGGCGGCCAGCCCGAGGAGGGCGATGCTGAGGGTGCCGTCTGTGAGCGCCGCCGCGTCCTTGACCGCCGGCACCCGGGCGGTCCAGACGCCGAGCGCCATGCCGAAGAGGAGGAAGAGCAGGCTGCCCGCGAACCGGGCGCGGCGAAGATCGGCGGGCACACCGCACCGTACCCCGATCCCCCCACAGCCGCCGTCCGCGACCGCCTCCGCCCGCGGGAGGTCCTGGTCCGGCGGGAGGTGTCGCCGCACGGGTGCTAGGCGGCGGGGACCTGGCGTAGGCGGCGGTCCGCGGCGGCTGCGTTGCGGTGCAGGCGGTCCGTCTCCGCGGTCAGTAGGTCGCGGCCCTGGGTTGTCAGGCGGTAGTAGCGGCGCAGGCGTGACGCCACCACCTCCTCGCGGTCCACCTCGATCAGGCCGTCCACGCGGAGTCGGTCGAGGATGCCGTACAGCGTGCCGGCCTGCAACCGCACGCGGTTCTCCGAGATGCGCCGCACGTCCTCCAGGACGCTGTAGCCGTGCTGGGGCTGGGCGGCGAGCGCGGTCAGGACCAGGAACGTCGGTTCGCGTAACGGTAAGCCAGTCATACCCATCACTATATAAAGACCATCGATATATACAATCAACCGATCGGCCAGCGACTCACGGGGTCACCGCGATGTTCGTCAGGCCGGTTGTCGCCCGGGACACCGTGTTCGAGGCGTACACCACGTTGAGGTTGCCGGCGCACTTCGACGTCGACGTCACGTTGATCGCGTAGCGGCCCACGCCGCCCAGGTCGGAGACGTTGTCGCGCCACACGTTGCCGCAGCCCCAGCCGGCGACCGGGTTGTGCGTCTCGTAGCCGTTGGCGAACGTGCCCGGCGGTACGAACGTCCCCCTGTTGCCCTGGATCAGGTAGCCGGTGCCCTTTACGTCGACCCACGAGTCGGCCGAGTTCTGGCCCGAGATCCCGGTGCCGTCGAACGTGTTGCCCCGGATCAGGCCGTTCGACGTGCCCTCCTTGACGTCGATGTGCTCGGCCGAGACGTACGGGCCGATCCGGTTGTCGAGCACCTCCACCCGGTCGGAGCGGTCCATGCCGCCCACGTTGCCGTGGCAGTCCCAGTTGGAGTTGGCCGACCCGATGTACACGCCCTCGCCGTACGCCGGCTGCGCGGTCCCCGTGTACTCCACGACCGAGTTGCGGATCACACCGTCCGAAGAGGACCGTCTGAAGTGGACACCCTCGTCGCCGATGTGGTGCACGTACAGGCCGTCGATCGTGACGTGCGGCGAGTTGTCGACCACCACGCCCTTTTTGGCGTTGGCGACGGTGAACCCGGTCAGCCGCCAGTATGCCGCGTTCGCGATCCAGATGCCGTACCCCGGGTCCCAGCCGGGCGTCGGCACCGGGCATGACGGCCCCGAGCCGGCCGGCGCCGGGTTCGTGACGACGGCGGTGCGCGGGCCGGTGACGGTGATCGGGGCCGCGCCCGTGGCGACGGCGGTGCCGATGAAGGAGCCGTCGTAGGTGCCCGGCGCCAGCCGGATCGTCTGCCCGGGCCGGGCGGCGGCCATCGCGCTGGAGAGCTGCGCGGCCGTCGAGACGTCCACGATCGTTCCGGAAGGAGGAGGTGTACTGGGAGCAGGCGTCGACGGCGGGGGAGTGGGCGAGGCAGCGGGCGAGGCAGAAGGCGAGGCGGACGGCGCCGGACCTCCCGCGCACGGCGCGCCGTTGAGCAGGCAGTTCACCGGGGTGCCGAGACCCGCCACGTTGAACCCGAACGACGTCGAAGCACCCGCCGCGACCGACCCGTTCCACGAGGCGTTGGCGAACCGGTAGTGCTGCCCGCTCCCGCTCCGGACCGAGTCCCACGAGCTGCTGACGGACGACCCGGCCGGCAGGTCGAACTCGACCACCCAGCCGTTCGCGGCGGCGTCCCCGCGATTGACGATCGTGAACGCCCCGCCGTACCCGCTGTTCCACACCGAGGACTGGGTGAAGGTCGCGGTCAGGGCCGCGGACGCGGCCTGGGCGAGCGGCGCGACCAGCACGATCGCGGCGCCGGCGACGACGGTGAGCAGCAGCGAGCGAGGGATGCGCATCGACCAGCCTCTTCCGCGGTGAGCGTCCGTAGGCTGATTAGTAAACAGTCTTTACAGCAGCGGGTCAACCCTACGCATCGACCGAGCCATCGACCGGGGCATCCGCGGTGGCCATCCGCACCAGCGTCTCCGCGCAGGTGAAGACCTGCGGGAGCGACACCTTCTCGTCCGGGCAGTGCCCGTAGCCGACGCCCGGCCCGTACTGCACCGTGGGAATCCCGGCCGCGGTGAGCAGCCGCAGGTCCGACCCGTACGGCGCGCCGACCACGGCGGGCGCCGGCCCGTCGTGCGCGGCCTGCACCCGGCGGACCAGGTCGGTGCCCGAGGGGCAGCGGCCGGAGGCGAACTGCCCGCCCCACCACTCGACGGTGACCGGGTGCTCCTTCAGCCACGGGTCCCCGGCGCACGCCTCGGCGACCGTGCGCTCGAATACGGCCCGCGCCTCCTCGACCGGCTCGTCGAGCGCGACGCCGAAGCGCCCCTCGGCGACCAGCAGGTCGGGGACGGTCGAGGCCCAGTCGCCGGCCCGGACCGTGCCGATCTCCAGCGGGTAGGCCACGTCCCAGCGGTGCATCATCGGGTCGACCTCGCGGTTGCGGGCCGCCTCCAGCGCGCGCAGCACCGGGAAGATCAGCTGGAACTTCTCCACCGCGCTGACCCCGCTGGTCCGGGCGCACGCGTGCGCGGCCAGGCCGGGCACCCGCAGCCGGAACGTCAGCGCCCCGCCGTTGGCGGCCAGCACGTCGAGGGCGGTCGGCTCGGTGATCACGCAGGCGTCGGCCCGCCAGCCGCGGGCCAGGGCCGCGTACGTGCCCAGGCCGCCGTCCTCCTCGCCGACCACCGCGGCGAGCAGCACGTCACCCCGCGGGCGGGTGCCGCTGCGGTGCAGGGCCAGCAGCGCCGACAGCGCCGCGACGAACCCGCCCTTCATGTCGCACGCGCCGCGGCCCCAGGCGTGGTCGTCGCGGACGTCACCGGAGTAGGGGTCGGCGGACCAGGTGGTGCGCTCTCCCGGCGGTACCACATCCAGATGTCCGTTGAACATCAGCGACCGCGCATCCGCGTCCGTGCCCGGCAGCCGCGCGACCAGTCCCCACGCCTCGTCGCGGTCGACCTCCATGCCGGGGAAGTCCGGGCGGGCGGCCAGCTCGGCGACCGGGATCGGCCACAGGTCGACCTCGACGCCCTCGGCTTGCAGGAGGCGGGCCACGTGGTGGACGATCTCACTTTCCGCAGGGGTGCCCCCCACACTGGGTATCCGGATCAGGTCGGCGAGCGTGGCGACCGTTTCGTCACGGGCGTCGTGCAGGGCGGTGAGAGCGTGGTTCACGTGGGCAGCGTATGTCGTTGACGTTCATGACGTACAACATCCGCAACGGGGCGAAGGGCCGCCTCGACGCGGTCGCGGGCGTGATCGCGGAGGCGGCGCCCGACATCGTGGCGGTGCAGGAGCTGCGGGGCGCCCCCGATCTCGGCGCGGCGACCGGCATGCGCCGGCACGTGGCCCGGCCGACCGGCGGCCAGCCCGTCGGGCTGCTCGTCGCGCGGCACCTGCGCGTGCTGGCGGCCGGCTCGGTGCCCCGGCCGTTCTTCCACGCCGCGGCCTGGGTGCGGGTGGCGACCCCGAGCGGGCCGCTGACCGTGGTGAGCGCCCACCTGTTCCCCCTGTGGGGCCGGGTGCGGCTGCGGGAGGCGCGCTGGCTGGCCGGGTTCCTGCGCGGCCGGCCGGAGGCGGTCCTGTTGGGCGACCTCAACTCGCTGGACCCCTGGACGGATCACAGCGTGCAGCTGGCGACGCTGCCCCCGCAGTACCGCAGCAGGCATCTGCGCCGGATCGGCCGCGGGGTCGACACGCGGGCGATGGCGCTCCTGGCCCGGCGGGGATTCGTGGACGTGTACCGCAGGTGCGGCACCGGCCAGGCGTGGACCGTCCCGACGACGAGGGGCGGCGGCGCCGAGTTCACCGAGCTGCGCCTCGACTACATCATGGCGACGCCGGCGGCGGCCGCCCGCTTCACCGAGTGCCGCGTCGTGACCGGCGGGGCGGCGGAGTCCGCGTCGGACCACTACCCGCTGGTGGCGCGGGGAGCGTGGTGACCGCGGCCTCGTTCGCCGGCCGGCGGTGCCCGCCGAGCGGCGGGTTCGCGACCCAGCGGATCACCGGCCCCTGACCGGGCGCCGGCAGCCAGCCCAGGAACCGGCCCCACAGCTGCTCGGCCCCGAGCTGGCGCAGGTCCTCGGCGGCGTCGGCCACCCGCAGCGCCATCATGGTGCGCAGCTCGGCGTGGCTCTCGCCGTACTCGGCGAGCAGTTGGTGCCGCTTCGCCGCGCACGGCCACGGGTCGCCACATCCCGTGCACAGCCAGGTCGGCCGGCCCGGGATGTGTGCGACATTCACCCCAGGCTCCCCGGGCGCGCGAGCTCGAGGCGGCGCAGGGCGTACACCAGCACCGAGTTGCGCGCGCTGACGTACTGGTCGCACGGCCACGGCCGGTGGCAGTCGCGGCACTGCTCGCCGCGCTTGAGCTTGTTGGCCAGCCAGGACCGGGGGCGGGGCTGGTGGCGGCGGCGCTGTCGGACGAGCTCTTTGAGGTCCATGTCGCGTTCCCTTTAGGACGCCGGGGTCGGGCGGGTGGTGTCCTTCTCGGCCGTTTGCCGGGGCCGGCCGAGGCGGATGGTCGTGTGGACGAGGTGCTGGTGGGACAGGAGCGGGCGGCGTCGTGCGCTCTTGGTCCGGTACATCGCCGCGTCGGCCCGGTGCACCGCGTCGGCCAGGTGCGCGAAGGGCTCGACGGGGACGAGCCCGACCGATGCGCTGACGGTCACGGTCTGACCGGCCAGCCGCAGCGGAGCCGACAGGGCCTCGCTGAGGCGGGCGGCCTGCTCCTCGGGCGTGCCGTGACTGGCGATCAGGCCGGCGAACTCGTCGCCGCCCAGCCGGGCGACCAGGCCCGGCTGATCGCCGGTCAGAGCGCAGACGGACAACCGCTGGGCGATGGTGACGAGCACCTCGTCGCCGGCGGAGTGCCCGTAGGCGTCGTTGATCTCCTTGAAGCCGTCGACGTCGAGGACGACCGCGACCAGTGGGTGCCGGCTCGGGTCGGTGACGAGGGCGGCACCGCGCTGGTAGAAGGCCCGCCGGTTGGGCAGGCCGGTCAGCGCGTCGTGGTCGGCGGCGTGCCGCTGGACGTCGAGCTCGGCCCGGAGGCGGGCGGCCTCCCGCTCGGCGCCGCGCGCGCGCACGTACATACAGAGACTCGCGCACGCCCCTGCCGCCGCGGCCGCGCCGGCCAGGAAGGCGAGGGGATCCATGCGCGCGTCCCTTCTTCGATCGCAGGTGGGGAAGAGCCTCGATCATTTGGGGGCAGATGTCTGGTTTTGATCACGAATTGTGAGCGTCTCCTGACATCCGCACATGCGCTAGCATGCGCGTTGTCGGCTGCAGACGCAAGAGCCGATGCACGTGCAGACGCCGATTCCTCGGTGAACTTTCCTTCAATGGATCAGAGAGACATCCATGGAACAGACGTACAACGGCATGCCGGCCACCGCCCTGACCGGCGTGACCTGGCAGAAGAGCCGTCGCAGCAACCCCAGCGGCAGCTGTGTCGAACTGGGCCGCCTGCCCGACGGCTCCGGGTTCGCCATGCGCAACTCGCGCGATCCCCTCGGACCCGCCCTGATCTACACATATGCCGAGATCGAGGCCTTCGTCGGCGGCGCCCGTGACGGCGACTTCGACAATCTGTTAGCTGAGTAAGGGATACGCAGAGAGATCAGTAAGGCGGGTACGTAGGCCCACTCCCGCTTACTGTCCGGTCATGGCATGCTTACTCCGGCCGTCCGCGGCTGTTGACTTTCCGGAGGCGGTAGGTGACGACCGGTACACCTGAAGGAGGCGCGTCCGGAGGCCCCACGGTCCTCCGGATGTTGCTGGGCGCACACCTGCGCCGGCTGCGCGAGGCGCAGGGGGTGAGCCGCGAGGACGCCGGCTGGGAGATCCGCTCGTCGGAGTCGAAGATCAGCCGGATGGAGCTGGGGCGCGTCGGGTTCAAGGAGCGCGACGTCGCCGACCTGCTCACGCTGTACGGGATGGATGACCAGGCCGAGCGGGAGCGCCTGCTCGCGCTGGCCCGCGACGCCAACAACCCCGGCTGGTGGCACCGCTTCGGCGACGTCCTGCCCAACTGGTTCCAGTCGTACCTGGGCCTGGAGGCCGCCGCCGCACTCATCCGCAACTACGAGGTCCAGTTCGTGCCGGGCCTGCTGCAGACCCGCGACTACGCCCGCTCCGTCGTGCTGCTCGGCCACGGCCGGGCCAAGCCCGAGGAGATCGAGCGCCGCGTCGAGTTACGCATGCAGCGCCAGCAGATCCTCAGGCGCGAGACGCAGCCGGCCCGCCTCTGGGTGGTCGTCGACGAGGCCGCGCTGCGCCGCCCGATCGGCGGCCTGAGCGTGATGCGCGCCCAGGTCGAGGCCCTGCTGGAGGCCAACACCCTGCCCAACGTGCGGTTACAGGTGATCCCGTTCCAGGCCGGCGGCCACGCCGCGGCCGGCGGCGCCTTCACGATCCTGCGCTTCCCCGACGAGGACCTGCCCGACGTCGTCTACATCGAGCAGCTCACCAGCGCGCTGTACCTCGACAAGCGCGACGACGTCGACCTGTACGCCGAGGCTATGGAGCGGCTCTGCGTCGAGGCGCGCCCGCCGACCGACACCTCCCGCGTGCTGGAGGAGATCCGCAAGGACCTCGACGCGTAGGTTTGCCGTATGGCAGATCGTTTGGACGGCACCGTCGCGCTCGTCACGGGCGCATCCAGTGGCATCGGTTCGGCGGCGGCGCTCGCGCTCGCCGCGCAGGGCGCCGCGGTGGCCCTCGTCGCCCGCCGCGCCGACCGGCTTCGCGAGATCGCCGAGCAGATCACCGGGTCCGGCGGCCGGGCCGTCGTCGTCGAGGCCGACGTCGCCGACGAGGCCCAGGCCCGCGCCGCGGTCCAGCGCACGGTCGACGAGCTGGGCCGCCTCGACACGCTCGTCAACAACGCCGGCGTCATGCTGCTCGGCCCCGTCGCCGACGCGCCGGTGCAGGAGTGGCAGCGCATGGTCTCCGTCAACGTGATGGGGCTGCTGTACTGCGCCCACGCCGCACTGCCACACCTGCTCGCGGCCGCCTCGGACGGCCCCCGCCGGGTCGCCGACCTGGTGAACATCAGCTCCGTGGCCGGCCGCGTGGCCCGCAACGGCAGCGGCGTCTACAACGCGACCAAGCACGCCGTCGGCGCGTTCAGCGAGGCGCTGCGCCAGGAGGTGACCGGCCGCTTCGTGCGCGTCTCGCTCGTCGAGCCGGGCGGCACCGCGACCGAGCTGGCCGAGCACAACCGCCCGGAGATCCTCGACTCGATCCGCCAGCGCTTCGCGAACGTCCAGCGGCTGGAGGCGGCGGACATCGCCGACAACATCGCGTACATCGTGACCCGCCCGCGCCACGTCGCGATCAACGAGATCCTCGTGCGCCCCACCCCACGGAGCAGGTCGCCTGACCCCCGCCCCGGTGCCGTTCCGCACCTGGATGACGCGCTGCACTCCGTCAACGGTAGGTCCGCGCGCGGGCGCAGTTCCGGCGAACGCGACGGCCGATTCCCGCCAGCCACCCGCGCGGCGCGGCGGCAGACTCGACGCCATGTTCACCGTTCACGGGCTCGACCCGAAGGCCCTCGACAGCGCCCGCCGCACCGGGCTCGACGTGTCCGGCAACCCCGTGCAGCCCGCGATCGCGGCGGGCGGCGAGCCGGTGCGCTGCTGCCTGCGCGACGCCGTCGCCGGGGAGGCGCTGATCCTGTTCGGCTACGAGCCGGTGCTGCCCGGCGGTACCCCATATCGCGAGATCGGCGCCGTCTTCGCCCACGCCGAACCCTGCGCCGGGCCGGCCGGCGGCTACCCCGCGCAGTGGCGCGGCCGCAAGCAGGTGCTGCGCGCCTACGACGAGCGCGGCTGGATCCACCCGGCGACCCGCGTCCACGACGGTACCGACCCGGAGGGCGTCGTCGAGGCGGTGCTCGCCGAGCCGGGCGTGGTGCGCGCCGACAGCCGCAACGTCGCGTACGGCTGCTACATGTTCACCGTCACCAGGGCGTGAGCAGCCGGGCGGTCAGCTCGGTGCGGTTCGAGAGCCCGAGCTTGGCCAGGATGTGCCGCACGTGGCTCTCCACCGTGCGCTCGCTGAGCACCAGCCGCGCCGCGATCTCCCGGTTGCTCAGCGCCTCGGCGACGAGCGCGGCCACCTCCCGCTCCCGGCCGGTGAGCGGGTCCACAGTGGACGCCCGCGCGGCCGGGCCGGGCAGGTCGAGCCGGCGGGCGTCGGCGGCGGCGCGGGCCGCGAGGGCTGCGTCGCCGGTGAGCGCGGCCAGGTCGAGCCGGGTGTGGGCCAGCCACGGCCCGGCGTCCAGCCGGGTGTTGACCTCGACGGCGGTGCGCAGCAGCGCGACGGCCTCGTCGTCCCGCCCGAGCAGCGCCGCGAGCCGCCCGGCCGGCCGCGCCGCGGCACCTCCGCCGAACGTGTCCGCGCCGCCCGGCAGCCCGCCCGCCGCCGTCCACGGCAGCCACTGCGGGTAGGCCCACGCGGCCGCCTCGGCGTCGCCGAACGCCAGCGCCAGCTCGGTGAGGAACTGCAGCATCCCCAGCCGGCGCAGGCCCGGCGGCGGGTCGCGCAGCAGGTGCCGCAGCCGCTCGTATCTCGCCCGCGCCTCGCCCGCCGCCCCGTCGACGAGGTGGTGCAGCGCGGCGACGGCGTCGGCGAGCGGCAGCCGCGGCCCGTCGTCCAGCCGCGCGGCCCAGCCGGCGCGCAGCTCGCCGCGGTCGCCGCGGACCAGCCCGAGCAGGACCGCGAACAGGTCGGTCACGGCGGCGGCGAGCCGGTCGCCGGTGCGCCCGGCGGCCTCGTGCGCCTCCTCGTTCAGCGCCCGCGCCGCGCCCCATCGGCCGGCGAGCGCCTCCCGCGCCGCTGCGGCCCGCCGCGCATGCCAGTCGGCGACCGGCAGCCGGGCCGCCTCGGCCAGGTCCCGCAGGCGTGCGAGCCCGTCGTCCACGCCGCGGAGATTTCCCATGTGGTACTGCGAGTCGACGCGCCACAGCTCCCCCCGCACCGCCTCGAGGAGCCGCCCCGTGCGCAGCCCGGCGTCGACCGTGACCCCGGCGAGCCGCAGCCGCTCGGCGGGGTCGTCGAGCAGCCACATCCGCGCGCGTACCGCGTCGGCGAGCGCCCCGTCGTCGCCGCCGTCCTCGGCGGCCCGCAGCGCCTCGGCGCTCTCCGCCTCGGTGACCCGGTCGGCGTCGGCGTGCAGCGCGGCCCGCCGGGCCAGCAGCCGCACCCGGTCGCCCGGCCCGGCGCCGGCCAGGGCCCGCTCGCACAGCAGCGCCGCCCGCACGGCCACGTCCGCGTCCCCGGTGCCGCGGATCACGAGCGCCGCCGCCGCGAGGAGGTCGGCCCGCCCGGCGGCGGTCGCCAGCTCGGCGGCGACCAGGCAGTGCTCGGAGGCCCGCCGCGGGCGCCCGGCCCGGTACTCGGCCCGGGCCAGCTCGACCACCAGCGCGGCCCGCTCCGCGTCTCCGCTGTCGCCGGCGTGGTCGAGCGCGCCGAGGCACCGCTCGAACAGCCGCGCCGCGTCGTCGAACGCCCCGTCGCGCAGCGCCTGCCGGGCCGCGCCGGCCAGCAGCGGGACGCTGTCGAGCCCGGCCGTCTCGGCGACGGTGAGCGGCCCGAGCGCGAGCCGGACCACCCCGAGCGCCCGGCCGAGCTCGTCCTCCGCTCGCGCGAACGCTTCGGGGTGCCGCACCGGCGCGCCGCTGCGCACGGTGACCACGACGACCGCCCCGGGTTGTGCGCCCGCGAGGTGCCGGACCACGGCCAGCGAGCCGTCGTCGGCGTCCTGGAGGTCCTCGACGATCACCACCTGCCCGGCGCACCCCGCGATCAGGTCCGCGATGGCGACGGCCCCCGCGAACCCCGTCTCCGCCGGCGCGGTACACCCGAGCGCGGCCAGCACCCGCAGCCACGGCCACATCGGCGGCGCGTCGTCGTCGGGCGGGCACCGCACCCGCAGCGCCTCCGGGAACGCCTCGCGCAGCAGCCGGGTCTTGCCGACGCCGGCCGGCCCGGACAGGACGACCAGGCCGTGTGCGAGCTGCCTGAGCCGCGCGAGCTCGGCGGTGCGGCCGGCGAACATGCCCCCATCCTGCCAAAGGTCAGTGCCGGGGATCAGTGCTGGCGCTCATGCGGTACACCCGCCGCCGGATGAGGCTCGAAGGCATGGAACTCCACGAGTATGCGCGGCTGGACGGGGTCGCGATCGCGGCGCTCGTCCGCGCCGGTGAGGTGTCGGCGGCCGAGGTTGAGCGGGTCGCGCTGCTGGCCGTCGAGGCCGCGGACCGGCGGGTGAACGGGCTGGCCGGCCCGCTGTTCAGGGTTCCCGGCGACCCGCGCGGCCCGTTCTTCGGCGTACCGTTCCTCGTCAAGGACGTGCCGATGGCCGCGGGGATACCGTTCGGCGTCGGCTCGCGGGCGGTGCCGCCCTTCGTCGTCGCCGAGCACGACACCGAGGTGATGGCGCGGTTCCGCTGGGCCGGCCTGCTGACGCTCGGCCGCACGACGATGCCCGAGCTGGGGTTGAGCTTCGCGACCGAGCCGCGGCGGCACGGCCCGGCCCGCAACCCGTACGACCCGGCGCGCGGCGCGGGCGGCTCCAGCGGCGGCGCGGCGGCGCTGGTCGCGGCGGGGGCGGTACCGATCGCGCACGCCAACGACGGCGCCGGCTCGATCCGCGTACCGGCGTCGTGCTGCGGCCTGGTCGGCCTGAAGCCGAGCGCGGGCCGGCTGCCGGGGTCGCCGCACCTGGGGGAGTTCGCGCTGACCCGCACGGTCCGCGACACGGTGCGCTTGTTCGAGGCGCTGTACGGCCCGGCATTCCCCACCGGCACCGACCTCTCCGCGTTCGGTCGGTCGCCCGACCGGGCGCTCCGCGCCGGGATCACCACCGTCGCCTGGTCCGGAGTGCCCGTCCACCCGGAGGTCGCCGCCGCCACCGAGCGCGCCGGCAAGCTGCTCGAGCGCCTCGGCCTCGTAGTGGAGCCGGCCGCGCCCCGCCTCGACTGGGACGACGTCCGGATCGCCATGCGCGGCGACCTCGCCGCCAACGTCGCGCCGATGCTCGCCGCACCCCGGCCGCCCGACCCGGCGAAGCTCGAGGCCGTGACCCGCGCGGTCATCGCCGGGGTCCACACCATGAGCGCGCTCGACCTCCTCAGCGCAGCAGCGGCGGCGGAGCGGGTGGCCCGGGGCGTGTGGGGCTTCTTCGCGGAGTACGACCTGCTCCTCACCCCGACCCTCGCCCAGCTGCCGGCAGAGCACGGGACCCTGGACTACGACGACCCACGGCACACCGTCGACGGCTGGCTCGACGTGATGCTGACGTACGGCCCGTTCACCACGGTGTTCAACCTCTCCGGGCAGCCCGCCGTCAGCCTGCCGCTCGGGCGGAGCGAGGGCGGGCTGCCCATCGGCGTGCAGGTCGTGGCCGCGCACGGGCGTGAGGATCACCTGCTCGCGCTGGCGGCCATGCTCGAATCAGACTTTGCCGACCTGGAACATAGGGAAACGCATTGACGGCCATGGTAGGCGCATGATCTGATCCCGGTCTCGGAAGAATTTTCACATTCGATGGGATCGAGGAGACCGCCGTGTCCGTGTTCCGTCGTGCCGCGCTCGTGGTGACCCTGGTCGCCGCCGGCGCAGTGGTCGCGTCCGCGTCACCCGCCAGTGCCGCGCTGCCGACCGCCGCCGTCGCCCTCGGCGACAGCTTCATCAGTGGTGAGGGGGCCGGCAGCTACCAGCCGGTCGCCGACCTGAACGGTGTCGCCCAGGGCTTCCCGGGCTGGTCGGCGCCGAACACCAACGCATTCTTCTGCCACCGCTCCGCCAACGCCTCGATCAACCAGGCCGCGCTGCCCGGCATCCAGGCCCGCTTCAACCTGGCCTGCTCCGGCGGCCGGCCGTACGACATCGCCAACGCCTCGTCCGGCCGCGACAAGGGCCGCCAGGTCAAGGCGCAGCTCGACCAGCTGCGGGCCGTCGCCCAGACGCACGACATCGATCTGGTACTGGTGGGGCTGGGCTCCAACAACAGCTCCTTCACGTTCGGCGACGTGGCGGAGAAGTGCGCCAACCGCTTCATCGCCGACGCGTGGACCGGCTGGTGGGAGTTCTGGGCGTACCTCAACGGCCCGGTCGAGCAGGCCCCCTGCACCGCCGGCGACCTCGCCACCGCCGCCCAGCTGACGGCGGCGACCAACGAGACGATCGCCGCGGCGCGGCAGCTGCTCACCACGCTCGACCAGATCGACGCCGACGGCCAGCACCGGGTGGTCTTCCAGGACTACACCAACCCGCTGCCCTTCGACCTCGACCCGACCTACTGGGAGGAGGACGGCCGCGCCGACGACCGGGACAAGTTCCGCGCCCTGGGCGCCGAGCGGTACGCGGCCGGCTGCCCGATCCACCGGGCCAGCCTGTCGGCCGGTCACCTGTTCTCGCAGGGCCTCGGCACGCTCGTGCAGAGCACCCGCAACACCCTCGCCGCCGAGTTCCCGAACGACGACCTGGTCTTCCTCGACGTGCAGCGCGCGTTCGACGGCGCCCGGCTGTGCGAGAAGGCCGGCAGCCCGGCGAATGCCCTGGCCACCCCGATCCGCCTGCAGGACGGGGCGAGCGGGGTCTTCGTGACCAGCCTCGACGGCAAGGACAAGATCGCCATCCAGCGGATCGCGAACACCTGCGTCACGTACTTCCAGACCTGCCAGGAGTCGTGGCACCCGACCGCGGCCGGCCACACCGTGCTCGGCAAGTGCCTGGCCGGCGCCGCCACCACCGCGGCGCGGGCCGTGACCTGCACCCGCCAGCCTGATGGAACCATCGTGACGACCTGATCGTCCCAATGCCTTCAGGCGACCGTCCCATGCGGCCGCCACGCTCGGTCACGCTCTGTTGCCGCCCCTGGACTCTGCCGGGTCCAGGGGCGTCCACATGGAACTTTCGCGGGCCGCCCCTGCACAAGCACAGCGCACTGTCGAAGCGCTTGACTGGCCGGAAGCCCGCACCACCATTGAGCCTCATGAATCGACGCTGGCTCATCGGTGCCGTCACCGTCGCCGGGCTCGTGACCGCCACCATGGCGGTCAACCTCGTCCAGGCCGGGGCAGCCACCCAGACCCTGCACCAGCTTGCCGCCGCCAAGGGCAAGTACTTCGGCTCCGCCACCGACAACGGCGAGCTCAGCGACACCGCGTACACCGCCGTTCTGGGCGGCGGCGAGTTCGGCCAGACCACGCCGGGCAACTCGATGAAATGGGACGCGACCGAGCCGACCCGCGGCACGTTCTCGTTCACGCGCGGCGACGCGATCGTCAGCTTCGCCCAGGCGCACAACATGACCGTCCGCGGGCACACCCTCGTCTGGCACAGCCAGCTGCCCTCGTGGGTCGGCTCGCTGCCGGCGGCCGAGGTACAGCCGGCGATGGTCAACCACATCACCCAGGTCGCGACCCACTTCAAGGGCAAGGTCGTCGCCTGGGACGTGGTCAACGAGCCGTTCAACGAGGACGGCACGTACCGCGCGACCCCGTTCTACAACGCGATGGGCAGCGCGTACATCGCCACCGCGCTGCGGGCCGCCCGCGCCGCCGACCCCGACGCCAAGCTGTACGTCAACGACTACAACACCGACGGGCTGGGCGCGAAGTCCGACGCCATGTACAACCTGGTCAAGCAGCTGAAGGCGGACGGCGTGCCGATCGACGGGGTGGGCTTCCAGGCGCACCTCGCCATCCAGTACGGCTTCCCCTCCCAGATGCAGCAGAACCTGCAGCGCTTCGCCGACCTCGGCGTCGACGTGGCGATCACCGAGCTCGACGTCCGCATGGTGCTGCCCCGCGACGCCACCAAGGACGCCACGCAGGCGACGTACTACAGCAACGTGGTGAAGGCCTGCGTGGCGGTCACCCGCTGCGTCGGCGTGACGATCTGGGACTACACCGACAAGTACTCCTGGGTGCCGTCGGTCTTCTCCGGCCAGGGCGCCGCGCTGCCGTGGGACGAGAACCTCCAGAAGAAGCCCACGGCGTACAACGCGATCGTCACCGCCCTGGGCGGGACGGTGGAGAGCCCGTCGGCGTCGCCGTCGAGCAGCACGAGCAGCAGTCCGCCGCCCGCCGGCGCCTGCACGGCCACCTACCGCATCGTCAACTCGTGGCCGGGCGGCTTCCAGGGCGAGGTCGTCGTGGCCAACCCGGCCGGGCGCACCGGCTGGACCGTCACCTGGACGTTCGCCAACGGGCAGCAGGTGAGCCAGCTGTGGAACGGCACGGTCAGCCAGTCCGGCGCCACGGTGACCGTCCGCAACGCGGCCTGGAACGGCACCGGCACGGTCACGTTCGGCTTTCTCGCCTCGTGGAACGGGACCAACACCGCACCCGTGCCGACCTGCGCCTGATGCCATGACGCCGGGGAGCCACCGACACGGCCGTGTCGGTGGCTTGTCGGTGGCGTGTCGGCGGGCCGCCGCAGGCTCAGGGGCATGACCACAGACCTGATGGTGGAGGCCGAGGGCCTCGTCAAGCGCTTCGGGGAGACGAGGGCCCTGCAGGGCGTCGACCTCGCCATCCCCCGCGGCACCGTCCACGGCGTGCTCGGTCCCAACGGGGCCGGGAAGACCACGGCGGTCCGCATCCTCTCCACGCTGCTGCGGCCCGACGGCGGGTCGGCGCGCATCGCCGGGCACGACGTCGTCCGCGACGCTCAGCGGGTCCGGGCCGCGATCGGGCTCACCGGCCAGTACGCGTCCGTGGACGAGGATCTCACCGGGCGGCAGAACCTGGTGCTCTTCGGCGTGCTGCTCGACCTGAGCCGGCGGGCCGCCCGGGAACGGGCCGCCGAGCTGCTGGAGTGGTTCGACCTGACGGCCGCCGCGGACCGGCCGGCGAAGACCTACTCCGGGGGGATGCGGCGCCGGCTCGACCTGGCCGCCGGCCTCGTCGGACGGCCCGACGTGATCTTCCTCGACGAGCCGACGACCGGGCTCGACCCGGCCAAGCGCGAGGACATGTGGGACGTCGTGCGCACGCTCGTGCGCGACGGGTCGACCGTGCTGCTGACCACGCAGTACCTCGAAGAAGCCGAGGCCCTCGCCGACGCCATCACCGTCATCGACCACGGCCGGGTCATCGCCCACGACACCCCCGAGCAGCTCAAGCGGCGGGTCGGCGGCCAGACCCTGGAGGTCCGCCCGGCCGACCCGGCCCACCTGCCGCAGACCGCGGCGATCCTGTCCGCGGTGTCGGCCGGCGGGCCCGCCGAGGAGATCCGCAAGGGCGTCGTCGCCGTGCCGGTCCGCGACGGCAGCGCCCTCGACGAGGCCGTCGGCAAGCTCGGCGCCGCCGGTGTCGAGGTGGTCGAGCTGTCCCTGCACCTGCCGAGCCTCGACGAGGTCTTCCTGACCCTCACCGGCCACCACGCGAACGAGGAGGTGGCGGCATGAGGATCCTCCGGCACTCACTGGAGCTCACCCGCCGCAGCCTCATCAAGACCTGGCGCACGCCCGAGGCCCTCATCGACGTCACGCTGCAGCCCGGCCTGTTCATGGTCATCTTCGTCTACGTGTTCGGCGGGGCGGTGGCCGGCTCCACCCACGAGTACCTCCAGTTCCTCATGCCCGGCATCATCGTGCAGACGATCGCCATGGGCGCCATCTCGATCGGCGTGAACCTCAACAGCGACCTGGAGAAGGGCATCTTCGACCGCTTCCGGTCGCTGCCGATCGCCCGCTCGGCGCCGCTCATCGGCGCGGTGCTCGGCGACGTCGTGCGGTACGTCGTCGTCCTCGCCTCGACGTTCGCCTTCGCCTACCTGATGGGCTTCCGGATCGGTACCGACCCGCTGCGCACGCTCGCCGGCTGCCTGCTCGGCGTGCTGTTCGGGCTCTGCGTCAGCTGGGCGCTGGTGTTCATCGGCATGATCGTGCGGACGTCCGGCTCGGTGCAGGGCATCGGCTTCCTCGTCATGCTGCCGCTGTCGTTCGCGTCCAGCGTGTTCGTCGACCCGCGGACGCTGCCGTCGTGGCTGCGCGGGTTCGTGGACGTGAACCCGCTCACCCACCTGGCCGGGGCGATGCGCGGGCTGTTCCTCGGTACCCCGCTCGGCTCGCACGTCTGGTGGACGCTCGGCTGGTGCGCGGCGCTCGTAGCGGTCTTCATGCCGCTGGCGCTGGCCGCCTACCGCCGCAAGGTCTGAAGTACCTCGTCCATCACCACGCGGATCCGCTCCACGACCTCCGCGGCCGGGCGGGACTGCCAGGCGGAGCGCACCGGCTCACGGCTCTCCTCGGTACCGAGGGCGGCCGTGAGCCGGTCGCCCTGGTCGCCGTGGAACAGCTGGACGACGTTGGCGCCGAGTCGCAGCCCGAGCACCCACAGCTCCCGGGTGTGCGCGCCGGTCCGGTACGCGTCGAGCATCGCGCCGCCGATCGCCCAGGCGCCGAGCACCGGCATGTCCTGCGAGGCGAGCGCCTCGTCGCGGGCGGCGCGCAGCAGCTCGGCGGCGCGGGCGTCGTCGTCCATCCGCAGGTGCAGGATCGCGACCGCGACCCGGAAGACGACCAGGATCTGCGGGAACACGGCCGGCGAGTCCTCCGCGAGCCGCAGCGCCTCGGCGGCGTGCGCGAGCGCCTCGGGGTACACCTGGCGCCGCCAGGCCAGCTGCGCAAGTGCCAGGCGCGCCTGGGCGGCGTCGGGGCGGTCGCGGTCGGTGGACTCGGCGGCCTCGGCCAGCCGGTGCGCCGCCTCGGCGTCGCCGTCGAGCGCGAGCTGGAAGTCGAGCAGCACCCGGATCGAGCCGACGTCCTGGGCCGCCCCGATCAGCTCCATGTGCCGGGCGCTGCGCCGCAGCCAGTCGCCCGCGCCCCACTCGACCCGGGTGCCGATCGCCTGCGCGGACATGCCCATGCCCCAGTGCTCGCCGACCGCCTCGAACAGCTCGTACGCGCGCACGGCGTCTTCGGCGGCCGCGTCGAGCCGCCCCGCGTTCTCGTGCGCGGCCGACCGCCAGAAGTAGCCGAAGCCCTGCACGTACGGGTCGGCGTCGGCGGCCATCTCGTCCGCGATGCGCAGGCTGGCCGGCGCGTCGGGTGAGCTGAGCGCCGGCATCGCCGCCGCCAGTGCCGCCACCCGGTGCGACACCCCGCCGGTGATCCGCCGCAGCGCCCGGCGGGTCAGCGCGTACAGCCGGTAGTCGTCGCCGATGAACCCGTTGAGCCCGGCGAGCACGCACACCCACGCCAGCCGGTCCGGGTCGGCCTCGTGCAGCCGGGACCGCCGCCGCGCGACCGGGTCGTCCCCGCGGAACAGCCGGCGCGCCCACAGGGCCACCTCCGGGTGCAGGCCGCGCACGGTCCACAGGTGGAACAGCGCCGCCGCGACGTCGACCGCCGCCCGGTCGTCGCCGTGCTCGACGGCCCACCGCAGGGCGGCGACGAGGTTCTCCTGATCCTCGGCGCAGGCGGTGTACCCCTGCAGCTGCCCCGGCCCCACGAAGTCGGCCGCGAGCGCCGCCGCCCGGGCCGCGGCCCAGCGGGTCAGCCCCGCCATCGCCGGCTCCCGGTCACCCCGGTCGGCCAGCCGCGTCTCGCCGTACTCGCGGACCGTTTCGAGCATGCGGTACCGCGGGTGCCCGTCCTCGCCGGCCGCGATCGTCAGCAGCGACTGCTCGACCAGCGCGGCCAGCCCGCGCCGGCTGTCCCGCCCGGCGACGCCCGCCGCGGCCACCGCGGTGAACGGCGCCGGGATGACCGCGAGCCGCTCCAGCAGCTCCTGGTCCTCGGGCGCGAGCAGCTCCCGGCTCCAGTCCACGAGCGCCCACAGGCTGGCGTGCCGGTCGGGCAGCCCGCGCAGCGCGTCGTCGAGCAGCGCGAACCGGTCGCCGAGCCCGCCGAGCACGTCCTCGATCGGCATGTGCCGCAGCCGGGCCGCGGCGAGCTCCAGCGCGAGCGGCAGGTTGTCGAGCCGGTGGCAGAGCTCCAGCGCCGCGTCCGGCGGGATCGCGAGCGCGGCCCCGCCGGCCCGCGCCCGGGTCTCCAGCAGCTCCAGCGCGGCGGCGTCGGGGAGCGCCCGGAGGCGGTACACGACCTCCTCGGGCAGCCCGAGCGGCGCCCGGCTGGTGGCCAGCACCGCCAGCTCACCCCCCGCCGCGGCGAGCACCTCGGCGGCGAGGGCGGCGGCACCGTCGAGCAGGTGCTCACAGTTGTCGAGCACGAGAACCCCATCCAGCTCCCGTACCGCGGACAGCAGCCGCTGCCGCGCGGGTGCGGCCCACGCCTCGGCCCGCTCGGGGTCGGCCGCACCGGTGGCGGCGAGCACCGCGGGCAGGATCTCGGCGGGGGTGCGCAGCCCCGCGAGCTCGACCGCGTACACGGCCCGCCCGTCCGCGGCCGCGACGGCGGCGGCGAGGCTGGTCTTCCCCGCCCCGCCGGCGGCCACGACGGTCACGAGCGGTGCGCTCCGCAGCGCGTCGGCGACGGCGGCCACGTCGCCGTCCCGCCCGACGAGCTTCGCCGCCCCGCGCCGCCAGACCCGCCGCCGCTGTGCTTGCGGCGGCTTCGGCTTCGGTTTCAGTGACAGCTCACCCCGCAGCAGCGCGAGATGCGCGGCCGCGACGACGGGCGACAGGTCGGCCCCGTACCGCTCGGCCAGCTCGCCCCGCAGCCGCTCCACGAGTTCGAGCGCCTCGGCGTCCCGCCCCTGCGCGGCGAGGATGCGGATGAGGAGCGCGGCGGAGGGCTCGTGCGGCGGCGCCAGCCCGGCGAGCCGGCGCAGGTCCCGCTCGTCGGCCGGCGCTGCGCCGGACTGGATCGCGACCTCGGCCCGCAGCCCGGCGACGTCGGCGAGCAGCCGCGCGACCCCGTCGTCACCCAGGTCCGGCGCCTCGGGGAACTCGGCGCGCGCCGCGTCCCCGGCCTGCCGGGCGCCGGCGCCGTCCCCGTCCTTCAGGGCTCGCCGTCCCAGGTCGACCAGGTCCCGGACCCGGTCGGCGTCGACGTCGACGGCATCGGCCGGCAGCCGGTACCCACCGGGCACGGCCGCGACGGGCAGCCCGAGCCGCCGGACCCGCGCCACGAGCGCCTGCACGGCACCGGTCGCGTCGTCGGGCGGACTCCCGTCCCAGACGGCGTCGACGAGCGCCGCGACGGAGACGGCCCGCCCGCGCGCCCCGACGAGCTCCCGCACCACCACGGCCAGCCGCTCCCCGCGCACGGCCTTCCCGTCGACCGCGAGCTCCCCGAGCGTGGTGATACGCACGCCGCCCAGCATTCCTCACCCGCCCAACGGCCGGCGACCTGCACCCCGCTCGCGGCCGTCTCGCCTGCGGTCCGTGCGGCCGTTCTCCGCGATCCGGGCCGGCCTCAGGTCGTGGCTCGGGCCACCGGGCGGACCCAGGGGACCGCCAGCAGGATGACCAGCGGGGAGAGGGCGAAGCCGGCCCAGCGGGGGCCCGCCGCGTCCACGATCACGCCGTCCACTGCCGCGCCCAGCGCCGCGCCCACCGAGAACGCCGTCGCCACCCACGCGAACGCCTCCGCGGCCGTGCCCTGCGGGGCCACCCGGTCGACCGTCAGGAACGTCGCCGCCAGGAACGGCGGGAGGCAGACGCCGCACAGCGCGGCCAGCGGGATCATCCACGCCGCCGACGCCGGGGTCAGCAGCAGCGGGACGTAGAGCAGGCCCAGCAGCGCCGCCAGCAGCGGGAGGCGGCGGCCGTCCACCCGGAGGCGGGTGTTGGCCAGGCCGCCCGCGAACGCGCCCGCCGCCTGGGCGGCGAGGATCCAGCTGGTCAGAAGGCTGGCTGGAGCCTGGCCGCCGGACTGCTCGGTGTAGTCGAGCACCGCCACCGGGAGGCTGCCGACGCCCGCGCCCACCAGGACCACCGCCACCAGCAGCAGACCCAGATGGGGGGAGCGCAGCGCGCCCGCCCAGTGGCGTTCGGCCGCCACGCCGCGCCAGCGGCGCACCGCCGGTGTCGTCACGAACCACACCGTGCCCAGCAGTTGCAGCAGGGCCGTCACGTACACGCCCGCCGAAGGGCCGCCGAGCGCCACCGAGGCGCCGGCGATCAGCGGGCCGAAGACGAAGATGAGCTCCTGGACCGCGATGTCCAGGGTGTACGCCGTGGGGACCTGGCGCTCGTCCAGCAAGTCGCGCCACAGGACGCGCAGGCCGGCCTCGAACGGCGGGGCGCCCAGGCCGGCCAGCAGGGCCGCGAGCAGCGACGCCCACAGCGGGACGCCCTGCGCGAGGAGGACGAAACCGGCCGTGGACACGGCGGCGCCGGCCAGCATGACGGGGGGCTGGCGGAAGCGGTCGGCCACGCGGGCCAGGACCGGGCCGCCGATCGCCAGGCCCGCCGTGTACACGCCGACGAGCAGGCCGGCGGCGGCGATCGACAGGGTCTCGCGGGCGTACAGCAGCAGGGCCACGGGCGCCGCGCCGAGCGGGATGCGGCCGACGGTGCTGGCCGCGAGGACCCGCGCGACCTGGGCGGCGCGCAGGACCGTGCGGAGGGGGCTGTTGGGGGCCATGGAGTCGATCATCCTGGTCGCCGCGTGATCGGCGGCAGGCCGGGTACGGGCGGGGGCATGCAGAAGCCTCGTATCGTGATCGTCGGCGCCGGGTTCGCCGGCTTCCACGCGGCCCGGCGGCTGGTCCGCATGTCCCGCGGCCACGCCGAGATCGTGCTGGTCAACCCGGCCGACTACTTCCTCTACCTGCCGCTGCTGCCGGAGGTCGCGGCCGGCATCCTGGAGCCGCGCCGGGTGACCGTGTCACTGCCGAAGACGCTGCCCTCGGTACACCTGATGCTGGGTGAGGCCGAGAAGATCGATCCCGACGGGCGCTCCGTGCTGTGGCGGGACGTGGAGGGCGAGCAGCACGAGGTCGGGTACGACCGGCTGATCCTCACGGCCGGGAGCGTGAACAAGCTGCTGCCGATCCCCGGCGTGGCCGAGCACGCGCACGGGTTCCGCGGGGTGCCGGAGGCCCTGTACCTGCGCGACCACCTCGTCCGGCAGGTCGAGCTGGCCGCGGCCGCCACCGACCCGCAGGAGCGGGCGGCCCGGCTGACGTTCGTGGTCGTCGGGGCCGGCTACACGGGTACCGAGGTCGCCGCCCACGGCCAGCTGGCCACCCGCGAGCTGCTGCAGCACCAGCCGGCGCTGGCCGGCGAGCCGGCCCGGTGGCTGCTGCTGGACACCGCGCCGCGGGTGCTGCCGGAGCTGTCGAGCCGGATGTCGCGCACCGCCGACCGGGTGCTGCGGGAGCGCGGCGTCGAGGTGCTCATGGGCTGCTCGGTGGCCGAGGCGATGCACGACTGCGTGCGGCTCACCGACGGGCAGTCGATCCCCACCCGAACGCTCGTGTGGTGCGTCGGGGTGCGGCCCGACCCGCTCGTCGACGGGATGGGGCTGCCGACCGAGCGTGGGCGGCTGTGCGTCGACGAGTACCTCAACGTGCCCGGCCACCCCGACATGTTCGCGGCCGGCGACGCGGCGGCGGTGCCCGACCTGACCCGGCCCGGGAAGCTGACGCCGATGACCGCCCAGCACGCGGTGCGGCAGGGCGACCTGGTGGCCCGCAACGTGGCGGCGACGTTCGGGGTCGGGCGGCGGCGCCGGTACAAGCACCATGACCTCGGCTTCGTGGTCGACCTCGGCGGCCGGGAGGCGGCGGCCAACCCGCTGCACGTGCCGCTGTCCGGGCCGGTCGCCAAGGCGGTGACCCGCGGCTATCACCTGCTCCAGCTGCCGGGCAACCGCACGAGGGTGATCGCCGACTGGGCGCTCGACGCGGTGCAGGGCCATCCGGCCGTCGAGCTGGGCCTCGTGCGCTCGCCCCAGGTACCGCTGGAAACGGTGGATGCTTAACAGCGCCGTAAATACGCTTCAGACGAACTTGCAAATCGGCAGAGGGCTCGTTAAGCGCCCCTCCGATAGCTTTCGGGAATGCGTAAAACGGTGCTCTACCCGCTGGTCGCGCTGGGTGCGGCGGCCGGCAGCCTGGTGTTCGCCGGGCCGGCCTCGGCGCACGGATACGTTTCCTCGCCGCCCAGCCGGCAGGCGCTGTGCGCGCAGGGAAAGGTCGCCGGCTGCGGCCCCATTCAATACGAGCCGCAGAGTGTCGAGGGCCCGAAAGGGCTGAAGAGCTGCAACGCCGAGCTGTCGCAGTTCGCGGTGCTGAACGACGACAGCCGGAACTGGCCGGCGACACAGGTCGGCACGTCGGTGACGTTCAACTGGGTGCTCACCGCGCGGCACGCGACGAGCACGTGGGAGTACTTCATCGGCAACACCCGGGTCGCGCAGTTCAACGACGGCGGGAAGCAGCCGAACGCCACCGTCTCGCACCAGGTGAGCCTGGCCGGGTACGCCGGGCGGCAGAAGATCCTGGCGGTGTGGAACATCGCGGACACGGCGAACGCGTTCTACAACTGCGTCGACGTGCAGATCGGGTCCGGTGGCGGCACGACGCCGACGCCGACCGCCACTGCGACGAAGACCGCGTCCCCGAAGCCGACCGCGACGAAGTCACCGACCAAGTCACCGACCGGGGCCCCGACGACGACCGCGGCACCGACGTCCGCCAGGCCGACCCAGGCGACCGGCACCGCGTGGGCGGCCGGCACCACCTACAAGGTCGGTGACGTCGTGACCTACGACGGCCGCAGGTACCAGTGCCGGCAGGCCCACACGGCGATCTACACCTGGGAGCCGATCTACACGCTCGCCCTGTGGCTGCCGGTATGAGACGCCTGCTGGTCATCGTGCTCGCCCTCGCCCTGAGCGGGTGCGGGCAGGTCGCCAAGTCGCCCACCGGGACGTCGGAGCTGGCCGCCGGCCCGGCCGGCATCCCGGTCACCGCGGACGGGCCGCACAACGACGCCGACGTGATGTTCCTGCAGATGATGATCAGCCACCAGAAGCAGGGCCTGGAGATGATCAGGCTGGGCTGCACGAAGGCGGTCCGCGAGGAGGTCGTCAACCTGGCCGGCGCGATCGACGTCGTGGAGGCCGAGGAGGTCGAGATGATGCAGCGCTGGCTGACCGGCTGGAACGTCCCGGTCACCGGCGCCACCGACCCGGGCATCCACGCGTCGCACGGCGGCCGGCCCGCGACCGGCCCGGAGGAGATCAAGGCGCTGCAGGACGCGACCGGCGCGGACTTCGAGACGAAGTTCCTCAACCTGCTCATCGCCCACCAGCACAACGCGGTCGAGATGGCCCAGCAGCTCGGCGGCGCCGGGCAGAACGCGGCGGTCAAGGACTACGCGAAGCGGGTCGAGCTGTCCCGGACGCAGCAGATCAAGCAGATGCTGACGCTCGTCGGCGCCTGAGCGATGTTCGAGCGGGCCGGACGGTGGGCATGAGTCCTTCGTCCGGCCTTTCGCTCTGGAGGTACCGCCGATGTCGACCACCGCCGGTGAGGCCATGAGCCGCTGCCCCGTCTGCGGCGCCCGCGTCCACGTCAACGCGGGCTCACCGACCCCGCCCCACCAGCCCGACGGCGCGGCCCAGGGCGCCGACCAATGCCCCGGATCGGGCCAACCGTCCAGATAGGGTGATCCTGCGGTTTCACCCGTTTCCTGCCGACGTCCCGGCGCGCCGCCCCGGCACGATCATCGGCATGTTGCACCTGGATCCCGACAGCGTTCTGGTGAAGACGGCGGCCGAACTGCAGGTCCGCCACCTCGAACGCGACGCGGACGACCCGAGCCGCTGCGCGGCCTGCGGCGCCCCGCTCCCGTGCCCCACCGAAGCCGCCGCCGCCCTGGTCTGCCGGGCGGGCGGCCTCTGGCTGGAGGGCGACACGCTCGTCGACGCCCTCGAACCGCCGACCCAGCTCCTGGCCATCCTGCCCGCGCCGGTCGGCTGACGCAGAGCATTCCTCCGCCCGGGGCCCGCTGGCGCGCCGACCGCCACCACCCCGGGCCGCCCGGGTAGGCCGCAACCATCGGCCTACCCGGGCCGAGCTCCGCCGCTCCACGGTGTAGAAATCAACATCATGGACGCCAAACGCGCGCAGGGGATCGGGTTCGCCGCCGTCATGGGGGCCGTCGCCGGTGCGGCGCTCACCGCGCACCGCGGGCCGCGCGGCGCGCTCAAGGGCGCGCTCCTCGGCGCCGGCGCCCTCGCCGTCATCGACGGCACCGCCCACGCGCTGCAGCGGCCGAACGAGATCCCCGCCGTGTGGGCGCGCATCGCGGCCAGCGGAGCGCTCGCCGCGCCCGCCGGGTGGGTGGCCGGCAAGGCCGGCGCCAGCCCGCTCGCGGTCGCCGTCGCCGGCGGCGCCGTCGCCGGGGCCATGGGGGTGCGGCCGCAGAAGGTGGCGCTCGGGCCCGTCGTCGGGCTCGCCGTCGGCGCCGCCATGCGGAGGCAGACGCCCGCGCAGGCGGCCGCGGCCAGCGTGGTCGCGTTCCGGACCGTGTCGCAGCTGGTGTTCCGCGACCCGCAGGTGTCACTGCTGGCCGAGCGGGTGCCGGCCGAGCAGCTGCCGTTCGTGGTACCCCTGGAGGCCCGCACGCGATACGTCGG
>NZ_JBEXCY010000149.1:0-29254 GCF_040605515.1 Dactylosporangium sp. NPDC005572
GAAACACCGAGGAAACCGACCCTGCGGTTTGACAAAACCATAGGGACACCCCCCCGCCGGACCTGGTGGTCGGGCGTGCTCATCAGCTAGGCCATCCAGGGCGTGTCAGCGCGCAGTCGCTTCCACGCACACAGCGCTCCAGCTCGAGCTTGCCGAGGCTTCCAGCCTGCGCCACGCGTGCCGCTACCTGATCAGCCATTTCGTCGTAAGCATTGCTGACCTCGGCCGCGTACTCATTCGCAGCCGCCAGCAGCTTCTGCACACGCTCCGCTGGTTCCATCCCGCCACCATGGCATACCCGTAGACGCGCAACTGCGCGCCGGGTGCGGTCTTTCAAACGGTGTCGAGGCCCAGCCGCCATGCTGTGGCTGCGCGTGAAGCCCGACGGCCAACAGGCTATCTACGGCGCGACCCGCCACCTGCGTCGTCTGGACGGCCTGGGGTGACTGTGCCCGTCGTCCCGGCCGGGCAACGCAACGCAGCGCGATCGACAAGGCCAGGGCATGGGGTTGGCAGCAGCCAGATCGGATCTGATGACTACGGCTTGGGGTATACCGTCCCGGGGCAACGGTCCTGCTGGTAGCTGATGCCGCCCATCTCCATCGGCATGTAGTCACCGCCGGCGAGCGGGATGCCGACGTACCAGATCCAGCATTTGTCGGCCAGCCCTTCCTGCTCGTTCCACATCGTCACAGCGAAGTCCGCCTGCGAACCGAACACGTAGCAAAACGCGGCCTTATACGTGCGCCGGAAATGCTCGACACAGCCCTTGCCGACGTCGAGCAGTTGCGCTGGCGTGCCGCTCGCGACGACCGCAGCGTTGGCCTGACCGCCCTTCGCCTTCTTCGTCACCAACATCTTGCGCACCATGTCCGGCCCGAACCGTGGGCCGACTGGTGCGGCGGATGACGACGCCGGGGTCGGGGTGGGCGCAGCCACGGTGACTTCGGCGGACGGGCGAACCGACGAACCCGCTGCTGGGCGATCCGAACTTGCTGCCGTACTGTCCCCGGCGGAACCGCCGCAGGCAGCAAGGACCAGCACAGCGGCCGTCGACAACAGCCAGGAACACTGGGGGAATGGCGTCATCCGGGAAGCGCTCACAAGAGCATCATCGTGGAATGCCAGAGCGGCACCGGAGTCGCTGAACGGGCATAATGATCGTCATCTTGCCGACAGTGCTCCTCTCGACCGAATCGTCGATCTGGCGGTCAGATCCCGGCCCGTTCACCGGCGAACCGACGCCGTGAGCACCGCCTCAACCACCTTGGCGCCGACCGCTTCGACAAGGCTCGCTATCGACAGCCAGGCTGTCGGGCTACCGCGAGTGAATGTCTTCACCGATGATGGTCCGGTGGCGAGCATCGAAACGGTGTGGACTCGAATCCGGGGCTGTGCCGGACAAGAGTTCCGGACGGTCAATGATCTTCCGTTCACCTATGAAGTTCCGGGCAACTACCTGCGGGTCGACCGGACGAACAGGAACCTCTCACGAACCAACTTCGCCAGGGCGATGGAGTTCATGCCTGCTGACGGACCTGGTCGGCTCACCGGCCGGCAGGGCGCTTCCTAACATGGGCGATTCTGATGGATCCGCGAATCAGGCAGGGGACTGGTGATGCAGCTCGGGCATCTGAACACCCATCAGGTTCATCAGGTCGCGCGGTTCTACGCGGCGGCGGCAGCCGCCTCGCAGGGGCACCAGGTGGAAGTTGTGGGCGCCCGCACGCGGCTGTTGGTGGACGGCCGGACGGTGCAGGTTCTGTCACGACGCCAGGCCGGTTCCCCCTGGCAGGCGAACGTCAACGCGCCGACCGTCGACGGCGCACATGCCGTCATCTTCGTCGACCTGACCGGCGACGCGCCGGACTACTTCGTCGCGCCCGCGTCGTGGGTCGAGCACGACGTCCGGACGCATCACGCAGCATGGCTTGCCAGCGTCGGCGGCACCCGACCCCGCAACCCGACAAGCGACCACACGGCCATCCCCGTCGAACGCATCCAGCAGTGGCAACAACGCTGGGACGTGCTGGCGAACGAGCAGGCCGACTGACCGGCAACGCACTCGTCGCGTCGCATCGTCCCCAGCCCTGCCCGGGCGTCAGGCAGCGACTCGCATCAGCGCCGTCGGCCTCCTGGATTGCCGTGCGCCGGCATGCGCGCCGGCGCCTCCATCCGATCGATGTTCCGGCCTCGGGCGGAACATCAGGCAGGTGCCGCTATCCCGGCTGCGACACGGCGTCGGGTAACGCCGTGTTCGATCCCCGGGCGGCCCGGCGTTGCGTGCCGCGTCTGGTGCGGTCGGCGCGGCAGGGCCGGGACGGGGGTGCCAGGATGCGGCTGGGGCGCTATACCGCCACCGCTGCCCCTTCCAACGGTGTTACCCGGCCGGAATCCGCGCCGTACTGCCGCTCGGCGAACGAAACGCCCGGGCCGCTGGAACGGTTCCGGCCGTCTGCGCGGGAGCGGCGGGCCCGATCGGCATCCTCCGCGCAGCGGTGCGCGCGCTGGGCGTGCGTATCACCGCTCCGGTTCCGCAGCCGTGCGCTGGGTGGCGGTCGAGCCCACAGTGTCGTCGACCCGTTCGGTCCGGGTCGCGAGACGACCGGCGGGCCGGCCGGCGGAGCCGGCTTATCGTGGGCGATGTCATGCATTTGGTTGTACGGAATACCTTTTGGGCGGCAGGATTCGTGACACGATCGAGTTAAACCCGTATGGTGCTCTGACCTCGTCCGATCGTCGGTGAATCGGTGATCAATATCGATTCACCCGTAGTTGGCACGTCGGATGAGCAGGCAAAACAGTTACTTTGGGCATACAGGTCGGTGACAAGGGGTAGTACTGGTGAAGGTTGAGTCCCTACGATGAGGGATGAGCAACCAGGCACGCGCCCATCCTGGGAGGCTTCGATGACAGCGTCAATGCACCTTCACCGTCCGACCGTCACCGAGATGAGCCTGACCGAATGGAACGAGGCTGTACAGCGCGCGCTGAAGCGCCTGCACCTCACGTACGAACAGCTCAGCGAGATGGCAGTGCGCAGGAACTTCTCCTCGCTGGAGGCCAAGAAGCTCTGGCTGGCCATCGGTGAGCAAGGCGAAGGACGCCCTGTTTCCGCAGACTGAGCGGTTCGCCGAACGACTGCAGACGCTGCTCAACCGGACCGTCTGCGACTTCGCGAAGGTCGACGGCCGGATCCTGCCCATCGGTTCCCAGTCGATCGTTGGCACCAATCTCGAGGACTTCACGTCCCGGCCCGTGCGACTGCGTTCCCTGGCCGACACGCCGCTGTGGCTCGACGTGTCCGCCTATCTCATGCTCGACGAGGACGAGGGCCAGTTCCTGACGGTGCGGTCGTCGGTGTGCGCGCTGCTGGTGAGCGACCCGCCCGAGGACGTCCTGCACTACGACTATCAGCGGGAGAAGGAGCGCTACACCGAGGCGCACGTCCAGGTGCACGCCCGGCACACGGCGCTCGAGCAGCTGCTCGGCGAGCTCGGTCGCAAGGAGGTCGACGCCCTCGCGAAGATCCACCTTCCGGTGGGTGGCCGCAGGTTCCGGCCTGCCCTGGAGGATCTGCTGGAGTGCCTGATCGACGAGGGCGTCGTCGAGCCGCATGACGGCTGGTACGAGGAGCTGCAGAACAGCCGCCTGGAGTACCGCTTCAAGCAGGTCGCGGCCGCCGTGCGCAGGAACCAGGGCACCGCGATCCGGGAGCTGGAACGCCTCGGATACACCGTGGCCGCTCCGACGGAGAGCCGGCGAAAGGCGATCATCCGCCGGTTGCTCGGACCGTCCGGCTCGCCGGCCAACGACGACAGCCGGCCGAAGGGCCGTCCGCGGCGCTGACCCGCGGCCGGACGCCGCGCCGTACTCCATCCGCCCGAGCCGCCGGCGCCGCCCGAGCCGCCCGGCATGGCTACGCCACCCGGGCCGGGCGCCCGGCGTCGGGGCGTCGCCGACCGGCTGCGCCCACGTGCTCCCCGGAATCACTCTTATGGTGTGCACCGGCGGGCTGTGAGTGGTCCGCATGTGTTTCGAGGATGCCCAGGTCGCTACAGTGGCGCAGCACACGCGTCGCCTGCAAGCGGCCCATTAGCTACGTTGGCGTCCCCAGCTTGCCCGCAGTGGGCAGCATCCCCCATGGGGCTCGAGCATCTGCCAATTATCAACTTCAATCGGTGTAGTTGCTTGGCGCTGACTCGTCAGGGCAGTTGGCGAAGGTTGGCGGCCTCTTCAATGCGACCGAGCGCCTCTAGCACGTCGACGAGTATGCGGTTGGCCGACCGCAGATCTGCCTCGAATGCGTGCGGCAATCGTTCAACAAGACGCTGATAGATGCTGACTGCTTCGAGCGCCGCTGCGTGAGCGTCCTCCAGGGCGAGGTTCACCTTGACGCAAACAGATGCATAAGCGTGCAGCGACGAGGCGAGGTCCGGGAGGTTGGCGGCGGGGTTGGCATCGGCCAGCCGCCGCCGAATGGTGACTGCCTCCTTGGCCAGGCCGATGGTTTCGTTGCGGCGGCCCAACTTTGACAGGAGCGTGCCGAGGTTGTTCAGCGACTCTGCGAGGTCCGGGAGGTAGGCGGCGGGGTTGGCATCGGCCAGCCGCCGCCGAATGGTAATTGCCTCTCCAAACAGGTCGAGGGCGCTGTCGTGTTGGCCTAGCTGCGCCAGGCAGACGCCGCGGACGTTCAACGATGCTGCGAGGTCTGGCAGGTACGCAGCAGGGTTGGCTTCGGCTAGCTGCCGATAGATGATTTCCGCCTCCCTGGACAGAGCCAGCGGCGGGAATCGGCTCCCCTGCTTAAACAGGAGGATGCCGAGGGTGCCCAACGATCCTGCGAGGTCGGGAAGGTGGGCGGCGGGGTCGGCTTCGGTCAGCCGCCGGTAGATGGCGACGGCCTCCTCGGTCGGTCCGAGTGCCTCGTCGCGCAGGCCTAGCCGTGACAGACAGACGCCGAGGGTACGCAGTGACCCGGCAAGGTCGGGAAGGTGGGCGGCGGGGTCGGCTTCGGTCAGCCGCCGGTAGATGGCGACGGCCTCCTCGGTCGGTCCGAGTGCCTCGTCGCGCAGGCCTAGCCGTGACAGACAGACGCCGAGGGTACGCAGTGACCCGGCAAGGTCGGGAAGGTGGGCGGCGGGGTCGGCTTCGGTCAGCCGCCGGTAGATGGTCACCGCTTCCCGGGCCGGCCCGATTGCCTCGTCTCGGCGCCCCGCGTTGCCCAGGCGTACAGCGACGGTGGCCAACTGGCGGGCACGGTCGGCGGGCACGGCGGTAGGCCCGGCAAGACTGGCCAGGTGTTCGGTAAGGACGGCGGCTGCTGGGTTGAGTTCGACGCTGTGGTCGGGAAGGTGGCGGCTGATCGCTTGTGCGAGGCTGGCGTCAGTGTGTGGGGTGACCGCGAGGACGGCGGCGCCGCCGGCGTCGACAGCGAGGGCGGGGTCGGCGGCGAGTAGTGTGCGGAGCCTCGCCCCGGCGTTGTCCCAGCGTGCAGCGGCTGCGGCGAGGAAGGTAAGGGCACGGACGATGTGGGCCGGTGGTCGCCGGTGCTTGTCGCGGTTGAACAACGCTCCAGGGCGGTGCCGGAGTGTGCCGTCGGCACCGACGGTGTCAATCGTGACGAGCTGGCTTGCCCACGGGTCGATGTGGCTGGTGGCTGGATCTGCGGTGAGGGTGAGACCGATGAAGTCTTCGGCGAGCCGATCGGGGTAGAGCGGTTCGAGCACGGTGTCCGGTGTGGTGGCGGGGTAGCAGCGAGCGTGGGCGTCGATCAGGTGCTGGGCGCTGGTGGCGGCGGCTTCGGGGAGGCCCGTGTACTCGAGCAGGGCCGTGCCAGCCGGTAGTGGCAGTGGTCCGCTGAGCGCGGCGATGAACACGGTCCGCGCGGCAGTGGCGGTGGCGTGTTCGCCGTGCAGTCTGGTCCAGTAGCGGCGTTCACGGTCAAGCAGGTACCGCGACAGGTCCGCTGAGTCCGACGGTGGTGCTTGTCCGCGGGCGTGGGCGTCGACGACGGTGAGGGCGGCCATGTGCAGGCCGAGGGTGAGCTGGTAGACCCGGTCGGCCAGCCGTCCCGGCGGAGCAACTGCCAGCGGTTCGGTCAGCTGATAGATGTCGGCGAAGCGCCGGCAGGCCGCGTCGAACAGTGCCCGGCGACCGGCGTCGGTGCCGGCCATGGCCGGCAGCGGCAATGGCTGTCGGGTAGTGATGCCCAAGTCGTCGCATTCGGCGTCGATGGCGGACCACCAGTTGATGGAGCGGGCCAGCAGCAGCACCCGCACCGGCCCGGTATGGACCGCGTGCCGTCGCAGCAGCAGGTGCAGGTCGGCCTGCGGCCACCGTTCGGCGTAGTCGGCGATGAGCAGCAGCTGCGTGTCGTCGGCCGGTGCCAGCCGTGGTCCACCGGGTGCGGGCTCGGTGCGGTGCCGGGCGTACCCGACAGTCCACCCTGCCGCAGCGGCCTCGTCCGCAGCCCGGGCGGCGAGGCGGGTCTTGCCCTGGCCGCCCGGCCCGTGGATCAGCCAGGCGCCGTGCCGTGCCGGTCCGTCCCGCCAGGCCCGCAGCGCGTCCAGTTCGAGGGTGCGACCGGTGAACGGGATCACCTGACGGCGGGCGTTGAGCAGCTTGCTGGGCTGCTCGCGCAACTCGTACAGCTCGGCCAAGGGCGGCGTGGCCTGCGGGGTATGGGCCTGCAGGGTGAACGCAGGCCCATCGATGCCGTAGAAGTGCTGGTCGCGTCCCGCGACGTAGCCGTCGCGTCCGGCGTGGACGGCGCTGACGGCCCTGCTTGCAGTGCCGCTGGTGCTGGTTTGATCGGTGCCGCGGAACCAGCGCCTCACCGCTTCGGCCCGCCTTCGCCGAAATGCTGGTCACGGCCGGCGGTGTACGCGTCACGTCCGGCCCGCACCTGATGGTGGACGCCACCCGCTGCTGGCGGGGCGGTGCCGGCACCGGCTGCCAGGGGTGCGCCGTCCTGGGACGGCAGGGCCCGGCGGGCGAGCACAACGCCGTACACGGCAACCGGCAGTCCGGTCAGGCCGACGAAGGCGCCGATCACGCTCGCCAACTGGTCGGCCCGCGCCAGGCCGAGCACGACGAAGAGCGTGCCCAGGCCGACCAGCACCAGCCCGCCGACGACCACTGAGACCCAGACCAATGCCCGGCGCCAACCCGTCATCCCACCATCATCGACGGTTACCGCCCCCCGCCGTACCCGCCACATGGGCGGCGGTCAAACCCGCTCGTCCGACCCGATCCGCCCACCACCTGTGCCCGCCCAGCCCTCGCGCACGCGTCGGCCGCGCATCGGTCAGTTGGTGGGGCTGTCCAAGGGCTGGGCTGGAGCACCGGTCCCGGGCCGCTGCTATGCTGTGCGCCCCGCGCCGCCGAAGGTTTGTGGTGGCGAGTTGGTCCGCGCCGAGGCTGGCACACCCTAACGCCATCACCGCCCACTTATGGTGTGCCAGCCGTCCATGCCCGAGATCCACGCAGTATCCAGCGAAACAGCACAAAACGGTACTGGGGTTCGAGCGCCCGAGCTGAGGCGACCACACGATTGCGTTCGCGGCGCTCCTGCGCCGCTTCGTCGCGGTTGAACGGCACCTAACCGGCCGCAGTTCGACCTGCACTCGACGGCATGGTTCGGCCGTTCGGTGAATGCGGTTCCGGGTCACCGCTGAACGAAACTGAGGCGATAGGCATCGAGGGAGGCGGCAGCTCGTGGGTTTGGTTTTTGTCCACGGCATCGGCAACCGCAGCGGGCCAGGCTACGGCAAGAAGGTGGCGCTGCGCGATGCACTGTTCCGTCGGTACCTTCTGGCTCGGGCACTTCCAGAGCTCGAAGGGCTGGCGATCAGAAACCCAATGTGGGGCGATCTGGGTGCAAGCCTCGCCTGGAATCACGCGTCGTCGATCACAGGACCCATCAGCGAGCGTTTCGGCAGCGAAGACTCCTCAGCGGCGGACTTGCTCGCCGTGACCGATCCAGACGGCACCGGCACACCCCTGGTGAACGTCGCCCGACGCGATTTGTACGACGCTATCGACCTACTATACACGTTGGTCGATGTGCGAGGTCGCGACAACGCCGAGATTGAGGACCTGGCGGATATGGCCGTGGCCCTAACCGACTGGTGCGACCAGCGCTCAGGAACCGATGCCCTCTCGCTAGATGGAGTCTCAGACGACCTCGAGCTCGTCGAGATCCTCTGCGGGCAGACGACGCCGCAGCGGGCAGCGAGCGTTGAGTCGCTCGGTTCGCGTCGGCGGTTGCATGAGGCCGCCCGTGTGGTCCTTGCCGCCGCTATCGACCGTTACCGAGGGCACAACATAGGTGGGCCAGCCCGCATCGCGGCCGCTGGGGCACGTCGGCTCGCAGGGCGGCCGATTTCGCTGCTGATCGGGGATGTCCTGGCATACCTCGGCAGTCGGGGCGAACCGGCGGCACCGGGCCCGATCGTCGCCCTTGTGGCTCGCATGTTCGAAGACGCGAGCAGAGAGGGGCCACTCGTGGTTGTGGCGCACAGTATGGGGGGCAACATTGCCTACGACATCGTCAGCCACTTCCGGCCCGACCTTGAAGTCGACACGCTGATTACCGTGGGCTCTCAGGTCGGTCTGTTCGAGGAGCTGAAGCTGTTCGGCGCCAGCGATCCCCGGCTGCCGTTACATCCAGGTCAGCGGGTGCCGGCCCTTCCAAACGTCCGCCACTGGCTCAACGTTGTGGACCGGACCGACGTCCTCGCCTACGTGGCCGAGCCGATCTTCCACAACGTTGTCGACTATGAGTACCCCTCCGATGCTGTTTGGGCGCACGGCGCGTACTTTCGGCAACCTAGCTTCCACGCCCGCCTAGCAGCCCGCGTACACGAGGTCCGGGGGAAACTGCCGTGACAGCAATCGTCGTGGACTCAGGACCGGGACCGCGGCTGCATGCCTTTGTAGTCGGCGTTGGCTCCTATCCACACTGTGACGACCCACCGGATGACGGCGCGGCGAGCCGCCTACTCGGAGACCTCGGCTCGCTCACGAGTCCACCGCCATCAGCCGCGGCAGTCGCGGAATGGCTGCTAAGCGCTCCCCGCGGCAACGGCGACCTACCGATTGGCACGGTTGAGGTGTTGATCTCAACACCCGGTGGCGGGGCGATCCGGCTACCCGACGGGACTCGTGAAACGGTCGACGCGGCGGTCTTCCACGAGTTCAAGGCTGCGTTCCGCCGGTGGTACAGCCGGTGCCACGCCGACCCCGACAACATCGCGCTCTTCTTCTTCTGCGGGCACGGCTGGGATCGTGACGGCCAACTGCTGCTCCTTGAAGACGTTGGGAAGGACCCCCATGCGGTGTTCGAGCACTGCGTCGAACTCAGTGAGGTCCGCGCATTGATGCAGCACTGCCGAGCCCGCACTCAGTTGTATTTTGTCGATGCCTGTCGCCAGATGCCGTCTGGCTTCTTCCAGCTCGTCGCCACAGCGCTGCCGCTGATGGACCGGCCTGAGAGGGTCACACTGCCGCTCGCGCCGTTGGATGCGCCAGTGTATTTCTCCACCGCGAAGCGATTCGATGTGGAGAACGACGTCGGCGCGGTGACCCCCTTCACCGCTGCGGTCTTGCGCACGCTCGACGGTCTCGGCGCGCATCGGAACGGCGCTAACCAGTGGACGATTGCCACCGATCGGTTTGGCCCGCACCTGCGCGACGTCATGGCCTGGGACTACCCGGAAGCCGACCGATGGGCCTTCCTGACCGTGGAAGGCGAGCAGAGCGGCGCGAGCGTCCTACGCACCCTCGACGGCCCGCCACGGGTGCCGTTTCGGCTCACCTGCAGTCCGGCAGGTGCATTGGCGGCCGCCGCAGCCAAGCTCCGGCACGTGCGGCCCAGCCCCGAACCGCCGCTCTCCGTTGCTGCAGACGGCCGGGGCGAGGTCATCGCCGGCGTCTACCAACTTCACTTGGAGTTCCCCACCGGCACATTTCGTGAAGAGTCAGTCTTTGAGGAGGTGTTGCCACCCAACAAGACATGGCACGCCCAGGTAAATCCGGCATGACGGCACCTGTGCTCGTCGTGGGCCGCGCCGCCTCCGCCGATGACGGCGCCGTCATCGGCATCTTCGAAGTCGTCGACCTTGGTCTGCACACAGTCGCGACTGGCGTGCTGCGGAACGACCGGAAGTCCTCCGCAGGGCCCTTGGCGGTCGGCCGCTACTTCGCCCGAGCAAGCCTCGCCTCGGGCCAGCGGCCTTCTGTACCGTTCGAAGTCACCGACACCAACGCGGACGACAGTCCGGTCGTCGTGGTCCTCGAGGACCCTGGCGACACTGGCAGTTCAACCACGCCGAGCGGCAACGGTTGGCTGGCAGGCTGGCGCTTCGACGTCGACCAAGGCACCTTCACGCCGGCCAACCCCGGCGATCTAAGCGCAGCGGGCAGAGCCGTCGCCCTGTCCAGCGCCGAGCATACTGCGAACATCTTGCTCCAGTGGCTGATCGAGCCACACGGTGCGCTGTTCACGGCGGCAATCCCTGGCCAACTGGTTCGCTTCGGTGCCGAGGGGTCGAGTATCGTCCTCGGTCCAGAGCCGAGCACGGCCACAACCCTGATGGCGTTCCTACAGGCCGGCGACGTCCCAGCCGTTCGAACGCTGGCCTCAGCCATATTGTCCGACACTGATCCGCCGGAGCCAACCACCGCCGTCGCGCTAGGCTATTGTCTGCTGCGCTGCGGCGACCCCCGGCTCGGCCGGTGGACTCACACCCTCGCTCTCTCCCAACCGGAAAGCTTTGACGCGCAACTGCTGCACGCCTCCGCCCTCATGCGCGACCCTTACGGCTGGCCGGACGCCCGAGCCCAACTCCTCAATGCAACACGCCACGGCCTTCCACTGTTCACCCAGGGGTTCCGCGTACTCGACGACGGGCTCCGCCTACTCATCCAGGGCACCGGCGACGAGGAACTGGCCTTAGCCCGGCTCCGCTTCGTGCCGTACCTGCGCGCCTGCCTGAACCGTCCGCTGACGACGTTTTGGGGCGCAAACCCCGCCATGCCAGTGCCAGCGGCGACAGACAGTACCCGGCCGGCCCACGCACGTTTCATCCGCTTGGACAGTCAATACGTCACCCTCCATCCGGCGCCCACCCCCCGCGTCGTTCGCGGAGCACGTCCAACTTCAGCAACTCCCGAGGACGTCGCGACGCGGACCCAAGTGATTCGCCACCAGCCCTTTAACCCGCAATCGGCGCGATCTGCCCCCTCCGGGGGGTCGTCGCGGGTCCTGCTGGATACCCCAGCCGTTACGCCGGCGCTGGGGTACGACCGCATCGCGATCGCCCTGGCGACCCTGATCCAGGAGAGCGAGCCGCGGTTCGCCGTGGGCGTCTTCGGTGGCTGGGGGTCGGGCAAGACGACCCTGATGGACGCTATCCGGGCCGAACTGCGCAACCCGAACACGCTCAAGGTGGTCTTCAACGGCTGGCGGTACGAGCGCGAACCGCACCTCATCGTCCCGCTGCTGGACACCATCCGCGGCGCGATCGTCGCCCACGCCGCCACCGAGGCGGGCCGCCTGGCCCGGGAGGTGCTGCTGGCGGTCGCGTCGCGGATCGGGCAGGTCGTGCGGGCGCTGGTGAGCGGGCTGTCGGGCAAGATGCCCGTCGGCGTGGCCGAAGTGAGCTTCGACGCCGCCAAGTCGGCCGACGCGCTGTCCGACGGCGGCGAGCGGCCCGCGCAGGAGGCGCAGTCGCTGTACTACGCCTGCTTCGAGCAGCTCGCCGGGGCCTTCGCCGACCTGCGGGCCAGCGGCGTCGACCGGGTCGTGGTGTTCGTCGACGACCTGGACCGCTGCCTGCCGCAGAACGCGCTGAGCGTCATCGAGTCGATGAAGCTGTTCTTCGACCTCACCGGCTTCGTGTTCGTCGTCGGCATCGACCAGCGGGTCCTGGAGCGAGCGATCCGCGAGCGCCTGGCCGGCGTGCAGGCTGCCGCCGGCGACGACCGCAACTTCCGCCTGGCCGAGCGCGAGTACGTCAAGAAGATCTTCCAGGTGCCCTACGAGCTGCCGCCGATGCACGCCGAGCAGCTCGACGACCTGCTCACCGCGATCTACGACACCGCTGGCATCGGCGGCGAGCAGCTGGAGGACCTCCGCACGACGGTCCGCCCGTACCTGGCCCACCTCGCCATCGAGGGCCGGGTCAACCCGCGCGAGGTCAAGCGGTTCATCAATGCCTACACGCTGCAGATGCTGATCCGCCCGCAGCTCGACCGGGCGACCGTCCTGGCCGTGCAGACCGTGGTCTTCCGCTACGACTGGGCGCTGTATGACATCCTGCGGGCCGAAACCGAGGCGCTGCCGCAGGCGATCCAGCAGTACCGTGACGGCGAGGACTCCGCCCTGACCGACCTGTGGCCCGCGCAGATCGGCGCGCTGCCCACCGACCTGGCGCAGTTCCTGCGCTCGGCCGAGGCCGCGCCGCTGACCCGGCAGGACCTGCGCACCTACCTGACCAGCGTCGAGGGGACGACCTCGACCGAGGGCTGGGTCGGCCGCGCCTACATCCTCATCGGCCGGCTGCGCCGCATCGCCCGGCAGGGTACGGCGAGCCTCGAGCAGGGCGCCACCGGCAGCCAACTCGAGCGGATCAGCCGCGAGCTCGCCTCGGCCGCGACGGACCTGCGCTCGGCCGTCGTCGACGAGCAGCGCGGCAGCGAGCGCTTCGCCGAGCACCTCAACAGCCTCCTCGACCTGGCCCGCGCCATCAGCAGCCAGTCGGCGGCGAGCTGGTCGGAGGGCGTGGAGCGCAGCGTCGGCAACCTGCAGCGCGAGCTGCGGCTGCTGCGTGCTACCCCGGCCCGCCCGCTGCCCGCCACCTGAGCCACACCGGAGTACCGCTCCTCCGCCCGTCACCATGGCGGTCATCGCCGCCTACCGCCGGACCTACTCCCGCGTCGCCGTCCGACAATCACACCAGGGCCGAAACCCGTACCCTCCAGGTTGGCGACGCGGCCGCATCTACGCACTGAAGGACCTGGCCCCGATACGAGATGGGCCTATTCCTGCGCCAGGCGGGACGGTTGGGTTGCGCACCGGCCGGGACAGCGGCCGCAAACGGCGCCGCTCCACCATAACGCCACCGCCGCCCTGCTTATGGTGTGCCCGCGGCGCCCGCCGAGTTCGCGTCGTTGGTGACGGCCTCGGCCGTCAGCAGTTCGGCGGCCTCGTAGTCCAGGGAATCCTCGTCCGCGCCCGAGGGAGGTTCGTCCGTCGGCTCGCCGCCCTCGTCGAGGTCGGTGAAGTCGACCGCCCAGTGCTGTACCGCCCAGTCGGCCAGGCGTTGCTGGCGGGCAAGGATCTGTTGCGGGGTCCAGTCCTCGAGCGGAGCGAGCTCCTGCTCCTGGACGAGCGGGGCTTGGGCGTAACAGGGCTTCTTCGGAATGTTGGGGCCGGCTGCGCCGCGCTTGTCGGGAAAATCCTTGTTCGAGTAGGCGCTGTTGTCACGGGTCAACACGAGGTTGCCGAGCGTGTGCACGAGGCCGCGGAGCTGTTCCTTGGAGAACCGCTGCGTCCAGTACGGCGACGTCGCGGTCTGCGGCAGGATGTGTTCGATCGTCTTTTCCCGCTTCGTCTTGGCGAAGAAGGCGTAGTCCAGGTCGGGTTTCGCGCCGTTGAGCAGGTGCAGTTCGTATTCGTAGAGGAAGTACTTCAACGCCCCCCAGCGGTACCAGTTGTACTCCGTCTCCAGCAGCGCCTCGCGCACGTAGGCATCGCCGGCATACTCCGATGTGAGCCGCCGCAGAGCCTTGCCGACCGTCGAAGGGTCGCGCTTGCCGCCGTAGACCGCATGGGCCAGCCGGTAGAGCCGGGTCTGTCCGGCGTCGGCCCGGTAGCCGCCGATGAGGTACGTCCGCACAGCGAACCGCACACACAGATCCAAGGCCTCTCGGTAGAGCTCGCCGTCCTGCGGGCCGCGTTCCCGCAGTGCGATGAACAGCGGGAGGAAGGCGGCTACCGTGCCCGCCCGGATGAGGTCCTGCTGCAGCGCGCGGACCTGCATCGCTGTCGTGCCGAAGTCGCTGAACGCCTGGGTGTCCGGCCGCAGGCAGTCGGCGTAGGCCTGGGCTGCCCGGGCGAGGGAGTCGACGTAGGCACCGATTTCGGTGCCGAGCAGATCGGGTTGCTGCACGTAGCGTTCCCGGGGAAACTGCTTCTTGACCGATTTGGTCCCCTTCCACCGCATGGGTAGCGGGTCCACAGCGGCAAGCCAGTGCGCCCGCAGGAACTGGTCCTCCCCTGCCGGGGAGACCATCGCCACCTCCAACAGCAGCCGGTAGATCTGGGACCAAGCCGTGTTGATTTTCGCTGCGAGCGCGTTCTGCGGCGCGGCCGGCAGGCGAGCGGCCAGGAACAGTAGGTAGTTCTTCACCTTCTCCAGCTCGGTGAGGGGCTTCCCACGATCGTTCAGCGTTTCGAAGATCACCCCGACCTCCGCGTGCTGATCGAGCGCGTGCACGGTGAACCGCAATCTGGTGATCACGACGTCGCGAAGCCCGGTCAGGATTGTGACCGGCTCGGCCACCTCGGCTGTGAGGCCCGCCAGGTGTTTACGAATTTGCTCCGCCGCTCGGAGCAGTCGCCGCCCGGACAACGTCTCCGGCGGTTTGACGGGCTGGTCCTGCAGCAGGGCGGTCCACGTTGGAAGTCCGTCGGAGCCGATCCGCAGCTTGTGCAGCGGCACGCCGTCCTTGGTCGTGATCAGGAACTGCTGTTTGAGCCCCTTCGCAGCACGGTCCTGACCAGCTGCGACCAAGGCGCGACGGATTTCGTTGAGCAGCAGACACACGGTCGTAAGCCGCTGCTGCCCGTCGACGACCTCGGCGTAGAGCAAGGCGTGGGACTCGTCGTCGACCAGCGCCTCATTGCCATTGAGCAGCACGATCGTACCGGTGTAGTGATCCTTCCCAGGTTCCAGCAGGTGGATATCCTCAAGAAACTCCTGGACGTGCTGCTCCTCCCAGGCGTAACCGCGCTGATAGTCAGGAACGACCAACAGGTACGGACGTAGCACATCCGTGGCCGACTTCGTCGAGGTCATGGAAGCACCCTATGAGGGATGCCGTCAGCGTCCATCCACCCTTTGCATCCATCGATCTGGGAGAAGGGACACCGTCCTGCGAGAAACCGACCAAGGAGCCGTCAGCATGGCGCCGATCGAGACCCGCGGCCGCGCAACCTCTGGCCGTCCCCGTGCTCCAGTTCGCGGGCACGTAATGTCACCGCAATTCGTCGGGCGGTGTGGGTCGCAACTGCCGTCGATGTGGCGATGACTTCCATCCACTTGGGCGATGATAGGGCCGAAGGCGGATTGTACGGTGGCCCGACACCGGTCGGATCGTTGGAGTGGGGCCGCTCGAATGGCGAAGATCGTTTTTGTGCACGGTGTCGGCCAGCAGTTGAAAGCCCCCGCTGTGCTGCACGCCGAGTTCGAGCCCGCCCTGATCGGGGGCATGGAACTGGCCGGACTCGACCCGGCTGGTGGACGGCCGAGTGTGGACTGCGTGTTCTACGGCGATCTGTTTCGGCCGAAAGGACGGGTGCTCGGCCCGCCGACGCCACTGCTGTCGGTCGAGGACCTGTCCGAGTTCGAGCGGCAGCTGCTCATGGACTGGTGGGTCGAGGCCGCCCGCACCGACGACAGCGTCCCCGGTCCGGATACTCCGACGCTGGCGCGATCGCCGAAATCCCTGCAGACGGCGCTGCGCGTGCTGTCCGGTTCGAAGTTCTTCGCCGGCGTTGCGCAACGCCTAATGCTGTCGAACCTGCGGCAGATGCGGCTGTATCTGACGGACGACACTGTCCGTGCAGCGGTCGGCGAGCGGATTGCGGCCGCCATCGCCGATGACACCCGGGTGATCGTCGGTCACTCGATGGGTTCCGTCGCCTCATATGAGGCGCTGTGCGCTAACAGCCAATGGCCGGTCCAGACATTTGTCACGGTCGGCTCGCCGCTCGGCATCCGCAATCTCTTCTTCGACCAGCTGCGGCCCGCGCCGATGACGGCCAGGTCGCTGCGGCCGGTAGGCCGCTGGCCGGGCAGCGTGCGCACCTGGACGAATATCGCCGATCGCGGCGACGTTGTCGCTCTGGTCAAGGACCTGCGACCGTTGTTCGGCGACGCCGTCACGAACATCGAGATCCACAACGGCGCGCACGCGCACGATGCACGTCCGTATCTCACGTCGGCCGACACCGGTCGCGTCCTGCTCGAAGCGCTGTCGGCCGTCGAAACCGGCACGTCCGTCGCAGGGGAGTGAGCGGTCATTCCCGGCCGCCGTCGGCAATCCGAGAGGCACCGGCCGCCCGGGCCGCACCGGGTGCTGCTGGCGTCGGCGATCATCGAGTACCCCGCCGTCCCGGATTGGAACGTCCCGGAGCTTGTCGCTGAACTGCAGCAGGTAGTGGCGCTGTTCACGGGGCAGTTCGGCTACACCCGATGGCCGACGCCGGACATGAGTCCTACCAGGGAAGAACTCCGCGATGCGATCCGCTCGTTCGCGATGTCACCGCAGCGCAGCCCTGACGAGTACGTGACGCTCTACCTGGCCGGGCACGGCGAGCTCCTCGACGACGGCGAGCACGTCCTGTTGCCTGCGGACTGCGACCCGGCCGACGTGCGGTTCCATTCGGTCCGCACCGCCGATATCGCCGAGTGGATGCTCGCCGACACACGCGTGCGGCGGCTGATGATCCTGCTCGACACCTGCTATTCCGGCAATGGCGGCGCCGCGTTGCTGCGTACCGCGAGCCGGTTCAACGGGCAGGTCGGCGGACTGGTGATCGTGACGTCGACCCGGCCGGACCAGCTCGCCGTGCCCGGCGTGTTCGCGTCCGCGTTCGCGAACGCCGTGGAGCACAAGGCGAGCGCGGGGTTCGTGCCGCCGGTCGTGATGATCGACGCAGTGGTTGAGCTGATGAAGGAAGACCCGCAGCTGCCGGCGTCGCAGCGCGTCGGCTACTTCCAGCAGGGCACCGGCGAGGATGTGTGGTTCCTGCCGAACCTGCGCTACGACCGGGCGCTCGACGACCTCGACGTGCTGCTGCAGGAGCAGTACCGGCAGCAGCGGCGGCGCCGTGAGGAACTCGGCAACCGCTTCGTCCCCGCCACCCAATGGTTCACCGGCAGGGACAACGCCTTGCGCCGGCTGCACGAGTGGCTGTGCCAACCGGACGGACGGTCCGACGCGCTGGTCGTGACCGGCAACCCGGGCTCCGGCAAGACCGCCGTCCTGGGGCTGCTCACCGCTCTGAGCGACCCAGACTACCGCCGGTCCTTCGATCCGGACGACCTGCCATTCGTGACCCTGATGGCACCCGGCGCCATCGACGTGTCTATCTATGCCGGCACCCTGCCGGTCGAGGGTGTGCTCGCCGCGCTCGCCGCGGCCGCCAACGTCCACGCTGAAACTGTCACCGACCTGCTTCGGAGCCTCCAGAGCAGGCAACGCCCGTTGCTGGTGCTCATCGATGCCCTCGACGAGGCGTCCGACCCGCAGCAGCTTGTGCAGCGCCTGCTACGGCCGCTGATCGACTACGGCGAGGGCAACATCAGGCTGCTGCTCGGCACCAGGGCTCACCTACTGGGCCCCATCGGCACTGACGTGGACCTGATCAACCTTGACGACCCCGAGTATGCCGACCCTGCCAGCGTCCGCCTGTACGCGGAACGCGCGCTGTTGCGCTCGTTCGCGGACACGCCGTATCACCGGGCGCCACCGGCGGTGATCACCGGCGTCGCGGACGCCATCGCCGCTGCCGCCGACACATCATTCCTGGTCGCCCGCATCCTCGCCCAGACCGAGGCGCAGGCAGCTGCGGTGGCCGACCCGGCCGACGCCGGCTGGCGGGCCGGCCTCCCGAGCAAGGCCGGCGACGCGATGCGCCGTGACCTCGACCAGCGTCTGCGGCACGACGCCGGGCGCGCCCGGGCTCTGCTGCTGCCGCTCGCCTACGCGCAGGGCTCCGGCCTGCCTTGGGAGACCATCTGGCGACGGCTGGCGAACGCGTTGTCGCCAGGCCAGGACTTCGGCAATGACGACCTGCTCTGGCTGCGCACAGTCGCCGGCGCGTACATGGTCGAAACGGCGTCGGGCGACCGGTCGGCGTACAGGCTGTATCACCAGTCGCTGGTCGAACACCTCCGCGAGTCCCGGGACGATGCGCGGGATCACGCCGCAATCGCGGAAGCGCTCATCGCACACAGCCGGCGGCTCCCGGACGGGACGCGCGACTGGGCCGGCTCCCACCCCTACATCAGGTCGTCGCTGGCCTCCCACGCGGCGTTCGGGGGCGTGCTCGACCGGCTGCTGCACGAGCCGATGTTCCTGATGGCCGCATCGACGCCAGCGATGCTTGCCGCGCTGCCATACGCGGTCAGCCACCAGGGCCAGGCCGCCGCCGACGCCTACCGTCGGACCGTGCCATACCTGCGCGAGCGCCGGTCCCTCGCCGAGTTCCTGGCATACCTGGAGTTGGCGGCGGTCTGCGGGCGCGCGCCGATGCTCGCCGAACGCATCCGCGAGCTCGGCTGGGAACGCCCCTGGTCAGCGCGGTGGTCGTCATGGCAGCCGATCCACCCGCACCGTCGGCTGCCGGCGGGTGAACAGGTCTCCGAGGCCACGGTTGCCGACATCAACGGCCGTCCCGTCGTGGTCGCCATCGTCGACGGAGAAGTCGGCCGCTGGGATCTCATCACCGGCAGCCGGCTTCCCGGCCTAGAATCGAGGGCGGAGCGGGCGCCGATGGCGGTCAGCGAATGGCATGGTCGGGCCATCGGGTGTTTCATTGACGATGATGGTCGCATCGTTTCACGCGACCTCGACACCGGCACGCAACTGTGGCAACCGGTCGGGGACAAGATCCGCGGATCGCTCATCGGCCTAGTGCGTGCGCAGGGCACCGTCCTGGCCGTCACCGCCGAGTACAACACCACCATCGTGTGGGACCTGCGGATCGGCCGCCGGCTCAGCCGGCTCCAACGACGAGCGGAGCCCCGGTCGGTCTGCGCCATAACCACCGCCGACGGTGTCGTGCTCGTCGTTGTCGCCGACGGGCGCGTCAGGTACTGGGACGTTGCTGCAGACCGCGAGATCGCTTACCTAAATGATCCGGACTCGCCGAACCTTCACGCCATGTGTGCCATGGTGACGACCGTCGGCGACCAGGTTGTCGTCGTGTCCGGAACGGACGAGGGCCAGATCCAGATCTGGCACGCGAGCAGTGGTCAGCTGATGCAGGCATTTCACGCACACACCGGTCCGGTTACCACGCTGCAACCGTTGCATTTGCAGGCTGGCAACGCTTGCGTCAGCGGCGGCGCCGACGGTTCGGTGCAAATGTGGGACCTGACGACGGGACGCCGGGTGGTGTTCATCCCCGACGCCGAGTCCGGTGGCGTCGAGTCGCTCGCGGTCGCCGGGCTCGACGGCTGGCCTCAGGTGGTGACCACCGGCTGGCGATCCGGTGCGATCCGCGTCTGGGACCTTGCCGTCGGGCCGCCGCCGAACCCGCCGTTCCGTCTCAGCCGTGGCCGGGGCACCGCCATGGCGACCGTTGTGCTCGACGGCCGCCAGACCGTCGTCGTGGGCAACCACGACGCCACCGTCGAACTGTGGGACCTGCGCACGGGCATGCAACACGGCGTTTCCTACACGGGCCACCGGGCACCAGTGGAAGCGGTGACCACGACGCACCTCGGCGCACAGCCGATGGTAATCACCGCCGACTACGACGGCACGGTTCACGTGTGGGACCCGGCGTCGGCGACGCCGCTGTGCACGAGCGTGCAGCACAGCGGGCCGGTACACGCCGTCGCCGCCGTCGTCGACGGGGACACCACAATCGCCATGAGCGCCGGAGCCGACGCTACGATCCGGATCTGGGACCTGCGGACCGGTGCCGCTTTCGGCGAACCATGTCTCGGACACCGGGCTTCCGTCCTCGCCCTCGCGGCAGCCCGCAGCGGCGTCCGCCGCCTGCTCGCCGCAGGCGACGCATCCGGTGCGGTCATCGTCTGGGATCTGTCGACCCGCGCCCCGGTGACCCGGTTGCCCCGCGCCCACCACGGATGGGTACGGGCGGTGTGCCTGACTCGGCTCGACCACATCGACGTCGTCGTATCCGCCGGCGACGACGGCACGGTCCACGCCTGGCAGGTGGACACGGGTGAGCCCGTCGGCGCACCAATAGGGGCCCTCGGCACCTGGATCGGCACCATGTCGGCCGTGGCGACCCCGAACAGGACGCTCGTGGTGACCGGCGATGGCGACGGACGGGTGCATCGGCACGACCTGGCCAACGGTCCGCTGGCGGGCAGCGCGATGACCGGCCACGCGGGCTGGGTCCGGGCGGTCGCCACACTGCTCGTCGACGACGACTCACCGGTCGCCGTGTCGACCGCCGACGACCGGGCGCTGTTCGTGTGGGACCTAGCGACGTGGACGCGGACGGCCGGCCCAAGCGACGGGCATCGCGCCGCGGTCACGGAGCTCCTCGCCGCTGAGAGCGCGGGCGGGCCTGTCGTGCTGAGCACGGACCTGGCCAAAACGGTCCACGGCTGGAACGCCACGTACGGCACCGGCGTCGTACTGCACAGGCGGGTGGCACTCGACGCCAACGATCGGCTCGCCACCGGCGTCCTCAGCGGCGGGCCGGCGGTCCTCGTCCGCGATGACTGGCGCAGCCGTTGCTTCGATCCGTTCACCGGCTGGCCCATCGGCGAGTTCGTCTCCCTTGCCGGTTACCGTACGGTCGCGATCGGCACAGCGGGCGGCCGGGATCTGCTCGTCGCCACCGGGGAGTGGTCCAGTTATGTCGGGCGGCTACTGGACGTGTGGAACCTGGGGACCGGCCAGCAGACACAGATACTGTCCGGCAGCTTTGTGCCAGACCCAGAGACACTGCTGCTGGCCGAGACCGCGGACGGCCGCCCCTGCGTCGTCGCCGGGTACTTCGATGGGACCATCCGCATCTGGCCAGTCGACGACGACGCCGGACCCCGCACCGAGGCGACGGCACACGTGCTCGTGCACACGCAAGCAGTGCGGCACCTGGCATCCGTCGGGCAACTCCTGCTGACCATCTGCAACCAGGAGGTCTGCGTGTGGGACCTGGAGACCCTCACCCATCACGGACGACGCCGCCGGCGCAGGCCGACACCCCACTGGCGGCTGCGGTTCGCCGGCACGATCGGCGCCGCGGCGCTGTCCGGCACCGGCGGAAACCTGCTGGTCGGTCTCGACTCCATCGTGCGGGTATGCCGCGGCGCCGACATCACCGACATCGACCTGGGCTGCGACGTCACTGCGCTGGCTTGGATCGGCACAAACGCCTTCGCAGCCGGAACGACCCAGGGCCTCGTGACGATCGACCTGAAGTATTGAGCAGTCCTGTGTAGTCGGCGGCCGGTCACGGCGCGCAGGTGTCGTGGACTACACGGAGTTTGACGGGGCGCCGCAGGTTGGGCAATGGGCGGCCGCCTCGGCGGGCAGCGGCCGGCCGTGAACCGGTGCCCTGACCTCGCGGACCGGACCGCACAGCGGTCGCCATCGAGCGTCCGCAGTCACGGTGCCAGCCATCTTGCCGCCGTTCTGCTGGCTGTGCTGCGGCGCTGGATCGGTGATTGCTGGGCTAGTACGTCGCGACCGCGGCCGCAATCAGGCAATCCGTGCGTGGGCGCAGCGCCAAGGGATCGAGGTCTCCGATCGGGGCCGGCTCGCTCGGGACGTGATCGATCGCTACCACGCAGCCCATCGCGAGTAACGTCGCCCGCAATACCTCAGGAGTCGGGAGCGATCGGCTTGCTAGCCCGGAGCATCGAGCACAACCACCCCGGATTGATCATCATACGACGGCCACCAAGCGCAAAGTCGATCGTTGCGAGTCCGGCTACCCCGCCCACCAGCTCGGCGCTGAGGCCTGCACCCCGTCGGGACAGGCGCTCTACTTGAATGAGGCCACCTTCTCCAACGCCATGCCCGGCATCCCCACCGGCCTGACCACCTCGACCTGACCGGCCCGACCGCTGACCTGCCACGTCGACATGGCCAAGCCGCCGCACGGCGGATCGACGTACTCTGCCGACTCGCTCGACACTTTGACAAGGCAGCCGACAGGATCGACCACCCGAGTGCCGGCTTCTTACGATGCGTGACAGCCACTGAGCACCAAGCGAGTTGCAGCTATGCGCGCAACTACTCAAAGGCTCAGGCCCGCGTGCCGGTGCCGGTGTATCAGCGACCGCGGTCACCGAGCGGCTCGGCGTGTTCCGGCGCCGAGACACGGCGAGTCGCTACCGCAGAAGCCGGCGTCGCAGCTCCTCCGCGGCAAGCACGTCGACGACATCCTCCCGCCCCATCTCAACGAGTTCCGGGCCTACCACCTTCGGGAAGTCAGTCAGGAAGAGCACCAGCGAATGGGGCGCGATCGTGATCATCAGATCCGCCGCCCTGCTGTCGGCCTTAAGCCCTATGAATAGCTGACACAGTGTCGCGAGGCCGTCGGCAGCGAGGGACACGTGGCCTTGAGGGTCGGCATAGACACCAGGGTGAAGATGGATCGTTGCGCTGCGCATGTCGCCGGGTAGAACGGCACGGATAGTGGATCTTGAGTAGGTGAGGCGGACCGCCAGTTGGTCCGGTCCCACCACATGCACATGACCGGTGGTCTCACCAAGGCGTCGCACCTGTTGCTCGACGCTGGCGAGTGCGTGACCATCGACCGACTCGCCGTCGATATGAACCGGCATGGGCCTATTCCGCAGGTCACCCTCGCGGGCAGCCCGAAAAAACAGCAGATGTTCGGGGAGCCGAGCAATCGCGTCAGACGTGAGCCGATGGATCTGCCCGTAGTTAAAAGTAACGGTCTTTGGACCGTTGGTGCACTCTGCGGTGCAGACCGCCGTATGCGACTTGTGGTGCCAGTCGTAGCCGTGTGCCCAGCGTGCAAAGAACTGATCAGCAGGGACACTGTAGGCCGCAACCATGACGGGATAGGCCAAGGATCGCCAGTAGTTCAGACTGCTAGCCTTGATGCCTGCGACGCCGATCCGGCCCTTTCGGGGCTGCTTGTCGATGGCCTTCAGCTGGACCCCGAACAAGATGCCTGTGGCGTGACCGTCCTCGAACAGTTCGACTTCCAGATCTCTCCCGTAGTCGTCTGTCAAGCGGCGGATGATCCAGTCGTCGCTGCCGAACAGCACGCGGAACGCGGTCTCCGACGCGTCCTCGATCACGTGCGACCGGGGTCGGCTGGGCATCTGAGCCACGATTGCCCTCCCTTCCATGTGCGGCGACCCAATATAGGCGACAAGCACAAGACGAGCGCGCGCCATTTGTCCCAACCGAACGTCACGGCACCATCATCGAGGCGTGACGCCGCGCGTCACAAGCACACACCGTGCTGTGTGGTGGCGCTGTTCTGCTGGACCACTCTGGCTGGCTTTGAACCCGCTTTCGGCGCTGAAGGCGGGTGTCCATGCCGGCGACCGACTCGGTCAGCGGTCATCGCTGACATGAACCACGAGCTGCCTACCTCGTTCGCCAATGATGGTGGTGGTTGTGTTGCGATCGTTGTAGCTGTCAACCTGTACCGCGCGGTCCCCTCCCGGGGCCGGCCTGCTCACGCGTCCGTCTGTTGATCGATCGCTGCCTCGTAGAAGGCGTCCGCGAGTGCCATGATGACGGCGCTGATGCCAGGGCCGTCGCTGAAGAAGTAGTCGGCCATGGTGTTGTGGGCCTCCTGGTTGTCGACGACCGCCTCGGTGACCGCCGCTTGGAAGTCCTGCGATTCCATGAACTGCTTCTTCGAGTTCACCTTGGCCTGGTTGACCAGGTCCGAGTAGGTGAGCAGCCGTTGCACCAGTCCCTGCACGAACTCACGGACCTGAGACGCGGAGAACGACTCGGCGCCGAAGAGGTCGTTCATCTTGTCGATGACGATCTGTAGTGCGACGTACTTCGGCTCCTTCCGGGTGCCGGTTCCCGCGGCGCCGATGCCCTTGAGTTCGCCGTCACCGGTCAGCGAGATGTCGACCGCGGTCCCCTTCGTGTGCTTGACCCCGACCAGGACCACGTCGGAAAGGTCGACCTCCGCGGCCCAGGATGTGTCGGCGATGACCTTCTCCAGGAGCCGCAGGAAGATCGACAGCATCTCCATGTACGGGTCGCCGTAGTCGACGATCTGGCTCATGAAGTCGTAGAGCCGGACGTAGGTGGAGACGTCCTTGCGGAACAGGTCGAGGGTGTTGAGGGTGAGCTTGTCGTCGGCCTCGATCGCCGCCGCGTAGCGGCGGGCGAAGTCGTTCTTGGCCGGGCTGATCGCAGCCGAGAGCGCGTTGTTGCCCTTCCGCGTGACCCACAGTTCGGCGACCTCGCGCACCTGCTCTGGCGTGTAGATCCCGGCCTGGGCGAGCTTGGTGGCGAGGTGGACGACGACGTACGGGTCGGTCTCGGTCTCCAGGGTGGCATTGGTGAAGTACGGCTCGAACGCAGCCCGGATGTCCTCAGGCTTGTTCACGAAGTCGATGACGAACGTCTTGCGCTTCTGCTCACCGCCCGCAGTACGGTGGGTGCGGTTGAGCCGGGACAGCGTCTGGACAGCGGTGACCCCTGAGAGCTTCTTGTCGACGTACATGGCCGAGAGCAGCGGCTGGTCGAATCCTGTCTGGAACTTGTTGGCGACCAGCATGATCTTGTACGTCGCGCCCTTGAAGGCGGCGGCCAGGTCCGAGCCGGAGCCGGGGTTCAGGTTGGCCTCGGTGAACTCGTCGTCCTTGCTTGGCTGCGGCCCCCAGTCCGAGGCCCACTCCTCATTCTCGGACATGGTCACCGAGCCGGAGAAGGCGACCAGGGTGCGGTAGTTGTACGAGGCGTCCGTGCCGGCCCGCTTGGCGATGTAGGCGTCGATCGCCTTCTTGTACTTCACCGCGCCCTTGCGCGAGTCGGTCACGACCATCGCCTTCGCCTTGCCCTCGAGCAGGTGGGCGACGTTGGCGTGGAAATGCTCAACGATGATCTGTACTTTCTGGCTGATGTTGGTCGGGTGCAGCTTCACCCACCGCATCAGCCCCTTACGCGCCGCGGCCTCCTCCACCACCTCGTTGCCGTCGCCGCTCTCGGCCCGGCCGGCGATCTTCAGCGCGGTGTCGTAGGACTGGTAGCCCCTGAGCACGTCGAGGATGTAGCCCTCCTCGATCGCCTGCCGCATCGAGTAGAGGTGGAACTCGACCGGCTTCCCGTCAGGACCCTTGCGGCCAAAGAGCTCCAGGGTCTTATTCTTCGGCGTCGCCGTGAACGCGAAGTAGGAGATGTTCTCCGACTCGGCCCGCTCGGTCATCTCCGCGGCCAGGATCGCCTCGACGTTGACCTCACCGCCCTCCTCGATCTCCTTGACCTCCTCCGCGGTCAGCACAGCCTTGAGCTTGGAGGAGATCTGCCCGGACTGCGACGAGTGCGCCTCGTCGGCGATCACGGCGAACCGCCGGCCCTTCAGACCTTCGTCGGCCCGAATCTCGTCGAGCGCGAACGGGAAGGTCTGCACCGTCACCGCGATGATCAGCTCCCCGTTCTTCAACGCGGTCGCCAGCAGCCCAGATTTTGACTTCACCCCCGCCTTGCGGACGTCCTCCGGGCTGATCGTGGCCACGATCTTCCCCGACCCGTCGATCTGCCGGATCGCCTCTTGCAGCTGCCCATCGAGTACGGTGCGGTCCACGACCACGATCACCGAGTCGAAGACTTTCTCGTCGTTCACGTGCAGCCGTGCCAGCCGGTGCGCGGTCCAGGCGATGGTGTTCGTCTTCCCTGACCCTGCCGAGTGCTCGATCAGGTAGCGATGCCTGTGGGGCTCGTAAAACGGGTTCGGTTATGCTACCTGCGAGTATTCGTTGATCAGCCCGCCGAGGATCGGGCGTCGTTGGACCCGGGCGATGGTGAGGTCGACGACCTGCGGTGGCGGGTTCGGTGGTCGCTGGTCGAGTGATCGGTGTGGCCTATGGCCGTTGTAGTGCGCGGTGTACTCGTCAAGGACGCTCGCCAGGTGCCGTTCACCGGCGATGAGGATCCGGTCGGTGCACTCGCGTCGGACGGTGCCGACCCAGCGTTCCGCGTAGGCGTTCGCCCTTGGCGCCCGTGGCGGTGTTCGAACCACGTCGATACCCGCGGCGGTGAAGACCGTATCGAAGGCGGTCGTGAACTTGGTGTCGCGGTCGCGAAGCAGGAACCGGAATCCATCGGCCCGTTGATCGAGGCTCATCAGCAGGTTCCGGGCCTGTTGCGTGACCCAGGCGCCGGTCGGGTGCGCGGTGATCCCGACGATGTGGACCTGACGGGTGGCCAGCTCGAGGAAGAACAGGACGTAGATCCGTTTCAGCAGCACGGTGTCGACGGTGAAGAAGTCGCAGGCCAGCATCGTGTGGGCCTGGGCAGTGAGGAACTGCTGCCAGGTCGGTCCGGTGCGGCGTGGTGCCGGGTCGACACCGGCCTGATGCAGGATCTTCCAGACCGTACTGGCCGCGATCCGGCAGCCCAGACGCGCCAGTTCACCCTGCACGCGGCGATGACCCCAGGTTGGGTTCTCCGCGGCCAACCGCAGCACCAGCTCACGGAGCTCCCGGTCGACTGGTAGCCGGCCCGGACGCGCATGCGGATACGTCCAGTGCCGGGCGATCAGCTGCCGATGCCAGCGCAGCAGCGTGGCCGGGGTGACGAAGAACGCCGACCATCGTGGTCGGGGCAGCAGCCGGGACAACGCCGCCAACACCACCCGATCCGCGGGCTGCAGGTCGGGGCGGTGCACCTGCCGACGCAGCACCGCCACCTGATGCCGCAACACAAGCAGCTCGACGTCCTTCGCGCCGCCGTCCCGGGCGAGCTGGGTCAGCAGCTGCAGGATCTGACGTAGGAGCAGGTACACCAGCGAGGCTGCCACGCCCTGAATCATCCCCGCTACTGGTAGCTGAGCCACGGACAATCCCGCACGTCACAGCCACCGAACCGAATTTACGAGCCGCACAGGTCGCCGTCTGGCGGGTGAGCTGGATCGGGGCCCGGTGCTGCACGGGTTCGGCCCGGATCAGCGGTGGACCCTCGCGCGGCCGTAAGGGCGAGAAGTTGAGCTTCACCGAAGCCGACTGCATCGCGTCGGTGCGAGTCCGCCACCGCTTCGCCCAGGAGCCGCTGCATCCGTTGCGGGGAAACGTCTCCAGCCTGCTCCGCGAGAGCCAAACAGGTCCGGGAGTCCACATCGGACAGCAACCCGAGCAGGAACGCACGGGCCTGCTTGCGTGGCTCGACCCGACCGAACCTGCCCGCGATACACGCGAACCCCGAGTCGAACTCCTCGATCCACCCAGCAACGTCTACGCTGTGCCCAGCGGCCGTCGCGCGTTCTTCATTTGGGGGCTGGAGTACTAAAGCGGGTGGACGTGTTCTTCGTGGTCGAGGTCGGCACCCGCTACGTCCACGTCCTCGGTACAACCAGCAACCCCGACGGGGCCTGGACCGCTCAGGCGGCCCGCACCTTCATGATGCACCTCGGTGAGAGTACCGACCGGTTCAGGTTCCTCATCCGCGATCGCGGCGGCCAGTTCACCAGCATGTTCGACGCGGTCTTTACCGGCGCCGGCATAGAAGTGACCCCAACGCCACCCCGCTGCCCGCGGGCGAACGCCTACGCCGAGCGATGGGTGAGAACACTACGAAGCGAGCTCACCGACCGGATGCTCATATTCGGCCAACGCCACCTGCGCCACGTCCTAGCCGAGTACGTCAGGCACTACAACGAGAGCCGACCGCACCGAGCCCTGACTGACAACGCCACGCCAACCAGCCGCCGTCATCGAGCTCGACGAGCAGCGCCGGATACGCCGAAAGCCGATCCTGAATGGCCTGATCAACGAGTACGAGCGAGCCGCATAGTGCCTGCACGAAGCAGCAGGTCACCATAGTTGTCGGAGTTTTGATCCCCCACAGGATCGTCATGGATCGCCGGTCCGGCCGGGTGATGGGCTGGAGTCATGAGCGAGAACAAACGACATGGCCGGCGGATCGCGCTGGTCACCGGCGGTAACAAGGGCATCGGAAGGGAGATCGTCGCGCAGCTGGCCCGGCTCGGTGCGACGGTGCTGCCGGGCGCACGGGACAAAGCGCGGCTCGAGGACGGGGTGGCCGCCCTGCGGGCCGACGGGCTCGGCGTGCACCCGGTCGGCCTGGACGTGACCGACCCGGCGTCGGCTGCCGAAGCGGCGGAGTGGATCGGCCGCGAGTTCGGCTGGCGGGACGTGCTGGTGAACAACCCCGCCATCACGGGCGGGCGACCGGCCGAGCCGTCGGCGATGGACCTCGACCGGCTGCGCCTCGTCTTCGAGACCAACGTCCTCGGCGTGCTCACCGTCACCAACGCGATGCTGCCGCTGCTGCGCCGCTCGGCGTCGGTGGTGATCGTCAACGTGTCGAGCTCGGTCGGGTCGCTGCAGCGGGCGGCCGGCGGCGAGTGGGCCGCGATGCCGGCGTCGGCGACGTACGTGCCGTCGAAGACCGCGCTGAACTCGCTGACGGTGCAGTGCGCCAAGGAGCTCACCGGCATCCGCGTGAACGCGGTCAACCCCGGCTGGTGCGCCACCGATCTCAACGGGTTCCAGGGACAGCTGAGCGCGGCCGAGGGCGCGGAGACCGTGGTGCAGTACGCCACGATCGGGCCCGACGGGCCGACCGGCGGCTTCTTCGGCGCGGACGGCGTCGAGCCCTGGTGACCTAAGTGTCGAGGCGGCCCGTCTTGTCCGCATCGACGAGGGTGACGTCGAACAGGCGGGCGAGCAGGTCCCGATGCCAGCGCAGCACCGTGTCGGGGCGCACCAGAGTCGCACTCGGCGCAGCACGTCGCGCGGCTGGCGGTGCAGCAGGGCCGCCTGGAATGCCCGATCACTCGCGTCGAACCGCCCAGCGCCGCCCGCGATTGCCGGCGGTCAGTGAACGGCGAGGGGAAGCTCGACTTGTAGGCAGGTGCCGTGACCGACCGGGCTGTCCAGCGCGATGGTTCCACCCAGTGCTTCGACCCGGTCGGTGAGCCCGGTGAGGCCGGAGCCGCATCCTGGGTCGGCGCCGCCGATGCCGTTGTCGCGCACCGTCATGTGGAGTCGGCCGTCGCTGACCGCTGTGTCGACGTGCACGATGGTGGCGTGTGCGTGCTTGGCGGCGTTGGCCAGCGCTT
>NZ_JBEXCY010000150.1:0-24763 GCF_040605515.1 Dactylosporangium sp. NPDC005572
GGCCGCGGAGCGCGCTGCCGAGCGGGGTGAGCGGGCCGAGCGCGGGGAGCGTCCCGAGCGTTCGTCCGAGCGTGCGGAGCGTCCCGAGCGCGCGGAGCGTGCCGAGCGTCCCGAGCGCGCCGAGCGCTCCTCCGACCGCGGTGAGCGCTCCTCCGAGCGGGGCGACCGCAACCAGCGGGGCACCTTCACGCAGCACGACGACGAGGACGACGACGGCACCGGCCGGCGCGGCCGGCGCAGCCGGTTCCGCGACCGTCGCCGCGGCCGTGACCGCGAGGGCGCCGAGACGGGCGCGCGGCCGGGCAACGAGCCGCAGGTCAGCGAGGACGATGTCCTCGTCCCCGTGGCCGGCATCCTCGACGTGCTCGACAACTACGCGTTCGTGCGCACCACGGGCTACCTGTCCGGCTCGAACGACGTCTATGTCGCGATGTCGCAGGTCAAGCGGTATGGGCTGCGCCGCGGCGACGCGGTCACCGGCGCCGTGCGCCAGCCCCGCGACGGCGAGCAGCGGCGCGACAAGTACAACCCGCTGGTCCGCCTCGACACGGTCAACGGCATGGACCCGGAGGAGGCCAAGCGCCGCCCCGAGTTCTACAAGCTGACCCCGCTCTACCCGCAGGACCGCCTGCGGCTGGAGACCGAGCCGCACATCCTCACGACGCGCGTCATCGACCTGGTGATGCCGATCGGCAAGGGCCAGCGCGCCCTGATCGTGTCGCCGCCGAAGGCCGGCAAGACGATGGTGCTCCAGGCGATCGCCAACGCGATCACCCGCAACAACCCCGAGTGCCACCTGATGGTCGTGCTGGTCGACGAGCGGCCCGAAGAGGTCACCGACATGCAGCGGTCGGTGAAGGGTGAGGTCATCGCCTCCACCTTCGACCGCCCGCCGACGGACCACGCCACGGTCGCCGAGCTGTCGATCGAGCGCGCCAAGCGCCTGGTCGAGCTGGGCCACGACGTGGTCGTGCTGCTCGACTCGATCACCCGCCTCGGCCGGGCGTACAACAACGCCTCGCCCGCGTCGGGCCGCATCCTGTCGGGTGGTATCGACTCGACCGCGCTGTACCCGCCGAAGCGCTTCCTCGGCGCCGCCCGCAACATCGAGAACGGCGGCTCCCTGACCATCATCGCCACGGCCCTCGTCGAGACGGGCTCCACGGGCGACACGGTCATCTTCGAGGAGTTCAAGGGCACGGGTAACGCCGAGCTGAAGCTCGACCGCAAGATCGCCGACCGCCGCATCTTCCCGGCGATCGACATCGACCCGTCCGGCACCCGCAAGGAGGAGATCCTCCTGGCCCCGGACGAGCTGGCGATCGTGATCAAGCTCCGCAAGGTCCTCCACGCGCTCGACTCCCAGGAGGCGCTGAACCTCCTGCTCGACCGCCTGAAGAAGACCCGCACCAACGTCGAGTTCCTGATGCAGATCGCCCAGACGACACCGGGCGAGTAGCAGCAACTGCCGGCCGCCCTCGGGGAACGTCTCCCGGGGGCGGCCGCTTGCTGTCCGCCGCCGCGGGCAAGCGACGCCTTCCCATGATCAAGGGAAACTCCTGGTCGTCATGGCAGCCAGATTCTTCCCTTGATCATGGCGGCCGCCCTAGAAGTCGCCCTCCGCCACCTGGAAGACCGTCAGGCCCAGCGAGCGCCACATGCGGACGACCTGCTGGCGGTCGTCGAAGACGCCCACCACGTGGTAGCGGCTGCGGATCTCGCGGTCGAAGATCTCGGCCTTCACCACCGAGTCGCGGCGCTGGTCGCCGAACTCGCGCATGAACAGCCCCGCGTACGGGACCGCCACGTGCTTGTCGAGCCACGCCGCCGTCTCGTCGTGGCAGTCGTCCGAGCGGCCCGAGCAGAACACCACCTCGTGGCCCGCCGCGTGCATCGCCCGCACGGCGGCGATCACGGGAGCGTTCGGCAGGTCGGAGCCCACCCGGGTCATGTCGTACGGGCTGCGGCCGTTGAACAGCGCCACCGTCCCGTCGATGTCGACCAGGACCGCCCGCGGCGCGTCCGGCGGCGGCTCGTAGGCGACGCCCAGGGTCGCGTCCAGCACAGGCAGCGGCAGGGGATGCGGGCGGCCCGCGAGGTACCGCAGATGCATCCCCCGGATCACGTCCTCCCCGACCCGCTCGTCACCGGGTCGCAGGGCGTCCCGGCGCAGGCACTCCTCGAGCGGCACGTCGGTGAAGTCGCGGACGGAGAAGGTCGCCGAGCAGCGGCCGGCCAGCTCCGCGAACTCCCGGACGACCCGGCCCCGCAGGTTCGTGTCGTCGCAGACCACGTCGGCGCCGGCCCGCAGCAGGGCCTCGACCATCGCGTGGTGCGCGGCCGTGACCTCGCGCTCGGCCCGGCCGCGCAGCGCGTCGTCGGCGACCCGGCCGCCGTGCATCATGCGGCGCAGGTCGTCGCGGTTGACCCGGACCAGGTGCGTCTGCTCCTTGGCCCAGGTCGTCTTGCCCGAGGCGGGCAGCCCGCGGGTCAGGGTGAGGCTACGCACCGGGCTCCTCCAAGGATGGTCGTACCTGCTGCCACAGATACGATTCATAGCTCTTCTGGTCCAGCCGCAGGAACAGGCAGCCGCGCATCGGGTGCCGGGCCACGGCCAGCGCGAAGTCCTTCCGCGACCAGTCCGGAGGCAGCCCGGCGACCACCGCGTCGAAGGTCGCCTCGACCTCGTCGTGCAGCGCGGAGACCGAGGAGCGCAGGGAGACCGCGATCTTCGTGGCCCACGCGTGGAACTCGTCGGGCAGCGGCTCCAGCAGGTCGTCCAGCGTTCCGGCGACGACCGCCTCCCACACCACGCGGGCGTTGAGGCCGGTGACGATGCGGTGGAGGCGGACGTACTCGGCGTACTTGATCTTCAGCCGGGTGTCGGGGCCGACGAAGTGCACGACGAGGCCCTCGCGGTTGTCGCGCGGCGGCGCCGCCAGCGCCTCGGCCAGCGTCGCGTAGCCGAACGACTCGACCGTCGGGCCCGGCCAGTCCGGCACCGCGGCGGGGCCGTGGCTGCGGCCGGTCGCGATGTCGACGGCGCCGAGCAGGACGAGGTCGTCGAGGCCGCCGTAGTCGAGCACGATCCGGTTGCCCGGGTAGATGATCTCGAACAGCAGCGTGCGGTCCGTGGGCGGCGTGAAGCGGTGGGCGTACCGCGTGCGCCAGACCTCGGTCGCGTGCCGCGCCTGCGTCGAGTCGAACGAGCCCCGGGTCGCGATCGCGTGGCCCTCCGGCGTCGGGAACAGCACGCCGAGCGAGCCGTCGGCCTTGTCCGTGACGCTGACCGGCCCGTCGAAGTCGAGCGCCGGCGCCCCCGGCTGCCCGTGGTTGAAGAACTTCGCGAACGGGCGGGCGAGGACCGTGCCGGTCGCCGCCGACACGACGAGCCCGCGGCAGGCCAGCGTCGCCGGGTTCCAGACGTTCTCGTACTGCGTCTTCTCCGTGTAGTTGTGGATCAGCAGCGGCAGCGCGGGGTGGCGCTGGGTGCGGATGTACCCGCCGCTCACCATCTCGGTGAACAGCGCCGGATCGCAGAGTTCGTCAATATGCAGGCTCATGGCAGGAGCCAGGGTAGAAGGGATCATCAAAGGGCCGCGACGGACTTTCGAACGGGCTGTCCGTTCTGCGCCTCATGGGCGTTTCTCGCGTGGGGAATGAACACCCCGTGGGCAGCGTTACAGATGCCGGTTGAGTCGTCGTGACAAGCGCATGGCAGACTTGACCGACGGCCAAGAGGTTCCGGTTCACGCCACATGTGGCGACCCGGCGACCGACTCGACGAAAGGACCGCGGCCATGAAGCCGGGAATTCACCCGCAGTATGAGACCACTGAGGTCACCTGTTCCTGCGGCAACTCGTTCACGACCCGCAGCACCGCCAAGGGCGGCGCGATCCACGTGGAGACGTGCTCCGTCTGCCACCCGTTCTACACGGGCAAGCAGCGCGTCCTCGACACCGCGGGCCGGGTCGCGAAGTTCCAGCAGAAGTACGCGAAGGTCCAGGCCAAGAAGGCCGCCAAGTAGCGACGCTTCCGGCGCCCGCTCCGCTCCTCGTCCGAGGGTGCGGGCGGGCGCCGATTTCGTGTCGACCCGCACAGACGACCTGCTCAGACGACCTGCTCAGACGAGGCTGGAGAGGACATGACCGCCGACACCCGGCTCGCCACGCTGTTGGCGGAGTACCAGGAGCTCGAGCAGAAGCTCGCCGATCCCGGCATCCACGCCGACCAGGCGCTCGCCCGCAAGACCGGGCGGCGCTTCGCCGAGCTGTCGCCGATCGCCAAGACGGCCGGTGAGCTGGACCAGGCCCGCGAGGACCTGGGGGCCGCCCGGGAGCTCGCCGCCGAGGACGCGGCGTTCGCCGGCGAGGCCGAGGAGCTGGAGACGCGCATCCCGCAGCTGGAGGAGCGGCTCGCCGAGCTGCTGGCCCCGCGCGACGCCAACGACGCCAAGGACGTGATCTTCGAGATCAAGGCGGGGGAGGGCGGCGAGGAGTCCGCGCTCTTCGCCGGAGACCTGCTCCGGATGTACCTCAGGTACGCGGAGCGGCACGGCTGGGCCACGGAGGTGCTCGACTCCCAGGAGTCCGACCTCGGCGGGTTCAAGGACGTGGCGGTCGCGATCAAGTCGCGCGGCATCCCCGACGGCGGCAACGGCGTCTGGTCCCGGCTGAAGTGGGAGGGCGGCGTCCACCGCGTCCAGCGCGTGCCGGCGACCGAGTCGCAGGGCCGCATCCACACCTCCGCGGCCGGCGTGCTGGTCACCCCGGAGGCGGAGGAGACCGGCGAGATCGAGGTCGACCCCAACGACCTGCGCATCGACGTGTTCCGCTCGTCGGGCCCGGGCGGGCAGAGCGTCAACACCACCGACTCGGCGGTGCGCATCACGCACCTGCCGACCGGGATCGTCGTGTCGTGCCAGAACGAGCGCTCCCAGCTGCAGAACAAGGACCGGGCGATGCGCATGCTCCGGGCCAAGCTGGTGGCCCTCGCCGAGGAGCAGGCGGCCGCCGCGGCCGGCGACGCCCGCCGCTCGCAGGTGCGCACCGTGGACCGCAGCGAGCGGATCCGGACGTACAACTTCCCCCAGAATCGGATCTCCGACCATCGGATCGGTTACACCGCGTACAACCTCGACCTCGCCCTCGCGGGGGACCTCGACGGGGTGCTGGACGCCCTGGCCGAGGCCGACCGCAAGGCCCGGCTCGCCGGTGAGGACCAGCTCAGCAGAGGGTGACGCGGGTCTAACGCGGACGTCACATCATGGAAACGCTGCAGCGGGACGCTGAACTCCGGTAGCGTTTTGTGCCGGGAGTACTGCACGCAACGTGATCACCGCCACCATCGGGAGGGAAGCCATGCCGTCTGCGTCGCCGTCCGTCGACCTGTCCGCCGGCCCGCGCGTCGTGGTGGGAACCGCCGCCGAGATCATCTACAAGGTGGGCCGGACCGTGCTCGGCGCTGAACGGATGCCGACGGCAAAGGCGAACGCGTGGGCGGCGGTCTGTGCCGACCAGGAGCGCGCCCGCATCCGCGAGGAGAACGCGCGGATCTCGTCCCGTTAGGTTCTGTGCCCGTTAGTTCTGTCCCGCCGGTTTTATGACGCGGCCCGCGGCCGCGGCGCCTTTGCTCGCAGCATCGCGTGGTCGGCCGCCTCGAATGCGGCCGCCACGTCGCTGAAGTCCTCGCCCTGGAGGCCGGCCCAGCCGATCGTCACCCCGACCGGCGTCCCCGGCACCAGCGAGTGCCAGTCCTCCGACGCGATCGCGGCCTCGATCCGCCGGGAGATCTCCCGCGCCTCGCCCGCGCTCGTCGTGGGCAGCACCACCACGAACTCGTCGCCGCCGTACCGGGCCACGAAGTCGCCCTTGCGCATGACCCGGTTCAGCACGCCGGCCACCCGCTGCAGCACGTGGTCGCCGGAGAGGTGGCCGTGGACCGTGTTGACGTCCTTGAACCCGTCCAGGTCACAGACGCCGAGCACGGCGTGGCCGCCGGCCTTGAGCAGCTTGGTGACGTGCTCCTCGAGATACCGCCGGTTGGGGAGCCCGGTCAGCGGGTCGGTCAGCGCCTCGCCGCGGTGGAAGTCGATCCGCCGCACCATGTCCTCGTGGTCCAGCAGGGCCGCAACCCCCTCGACGAAGAGGTCGCGGAGCCGGTCGAGCTGGGCGACGGCGACCCGGAAGGCGCTGCGGTCGGCATGGTACGCCAGCCGGTAGTCGGCGGCGCCCAGGTGCGCGAGCGCGCGCAGCCGGTGGATCTCCGCCCCGCCGAGCGAGTCGTCGGCCACGGTCGCGGTCTCCAGCCGGGCCACCGCCTCGATCGGCCGCCGCTCGGCGATCGCCTGGCAGACCGCGCCGAGCGTGCGCAGGTCGCAGGCCCGGGTCGACATCCCGGCCGACTCCAGCAGCGGCCACGCCTCGACCCCGGTCTGGACGGCGCCGAGCGTGCCGAGGCGCACGACGGCATACCCCATCGCACCCCGCGCGATCGGCCGCAGCCGGCCCACCTCGTCGTCCTTCTGCTTGCGCTCCAGGTCGTGCACGATGTCGCGGAGGATGCGCTGGCAGCCCTCACTGTCGCCGCGGTGGTCGAGGTCGACGGCGAGCCGCAGCCGGATCTGGGGCGCCGCGAAGTCGGTGTTGGCGGTCGGCACGCCGACCTCGACGGCCACCTCGCGGGCCTTGTCCATGGCGGCGAGCGCGTGGCCGTGGAAGCCCGTGTACGAGTACGCCATGGCGAGGTTGTGCCAGCCCCACGCGGTCGTCTCGTCGGTCAGCTCCACCGCGCCGAGCGCCCGCGAGCCGTGCACCAGCGCCCGCACACAGCCTTCGAGCGAGCCGCCCCGCAGGGCCACGATGGCCGCGAGCGCCTGGAGCTCCCCGTACTGCGCGGGGTCCTGCACCTGGCGGGCCGCGGCCAGCCCGGCGTCGAGGGCGGCGGCGAAGTCGCCGGCCTTGCCCAGGTTGATGAGCGTGATCAGGCGGAGCGTCAGCGCCTCCACCCGGTCGTGCGGCGCCTGGTCGTCGGCGAGCACCCGGTCGATGACCGTCATCGCCTCGCCCAGCTGGTCCTCGAAGATGAGGCGCCGGGCGCGCGCCAACTCCGACGTGCGGTCGGCAACCGCCATCGGGACCCCCTTTCACCGCGCGCCCCATGATTATGGGGTGCACAGCGTCGAAGATGACACGCCGGAACGTGAGTTGCCCACGCTTCTCGCCGCGGCCACCCGTCGACTTGCCGCAGCCGGTGTGGCCTCACCGCGGGTCGACGCCGAGCTGCTGGCGTCCCATGTCCTGTCCGTGCCGCGCGGCCGCCTGCCGGTCGTGCGCGCGCTCACGCCTGAGCAGGCATCGCTCTTCGAGTCCCTGGTGGCCCGTCGAGCGGCTCGCGTGCCGTTGCAGCACCTCACCGGCGAGGCCCCGTTCTACGGGCTCTCGTTCGCCGTCGGCCCGGGCGTCTTCATCCCGCGATTCGAGACCGAGCTGCTCGTGGAGTGGGCGTTGCGCCAGCCCGCCTTCCGCGTGGTGGACCTGTGCTCGGGCTCGGGCGCGATCGCGGTGGCGTTCGCGGCCAACCGGCCGTCGGCCACGGTCGTCGCGGTGGAGCGCTCGCCGGCGGCGCTGCCCTGGCTGCGCCGCAACGTGGCCGCCCTGGCTCCGGCGGTTTCGGTCGTCGAGGGCGATGTGACGGACTTCTCGATTTTGTCCGATGTGGACGGTTTAGTGGATCTCGTACTGTGCAATCCGCCCTATGTCCCCATATCGGCCCCGGTCGACGTCGAGGTGCGCGACCACGACCCGGCCTCGGCGGTCTTCGCCGGCGCCGACGGCCTGGCCCTGATGCCCGGCATCGCGGCGCGCGCGGCCGCGCTGCTGCGCCCGGGCGGACTGCTGGCCATCGAGCACGACGACACCCAGGGGGAGTCCCTGCCGGCCCTGCTGCGCGGGTTCCCGTTCGCCGACGTCGTCGATCACGCGGATCTGGCCGGGCGGCCCCGGTTCACCACCGCGCGCCGGGTGGCAGACTAGGTCCTCGTGATGCTCTACGACTGCAGCCAGCTGGCCGAGCGCGAGCGGGGGATCGCCGCGGCGATCGAGGCCGTGAGCCGGGGCGACCTGGTCGTCATGCCGACCGACACGATCTACGGCATCGGCGCCGACGCGTTCAAATCGTGGTCGGTCACCGCGCTCAACAACGCCAAGGGCCGCACGGCGCCCGTGCCGGTGCTCGTCGGCTCCCGGCACACGCTCGACGGCCTGGTGTTCGGCCTGCCGCAGGCCGCGCGGGACCTGGTCGACGCGTTCTGGCCGGGCCCGCTGACGATCGTCGTGGAGCACGCCCCGAGCCTCCAGTGGGACCTGGGCAGCACCGACGGCACGGTGGCGGTGCGGATGCCGCTGCACCCGATCGCGCTGGAGGTGCTGCGCGAGACCGGCCCGATGGCCGTCTCGTCGGCCAACAAGGTCGGGCAGCCCCTGCCGCAGACCGCGGAGGAGGCGCGCGACCAGCTCGGATACGCGGTGAGCGTCTACCTCAGCACCCCGACCGACCTCGACAACGTCACGAGCACGATCGTCGACGTGACCGAGAACCGCGTCCGGGCCGTCCGCCTCGGCGGCCTGTCGCTGGACCAGCTCCGCGAGGTCGTCCCGGCCATCGAGGAGCCCGTCTCCTAGGCTTTCGCGGCCGCCTCGATCTGCTCCAGGGTCACCGGGCCCTGGCGCAGGATCTTGAACGTGCCGGCCTCGACCAGGACCAGCGTCGAGGCCAGCGGCTGCGTGATCGAGGTGAGGTCCTCCAGCACCGGCACGACCTCCTCGCCCGACCAGTCGAGCTCGGGCAGGAAGGCGTGGTCCAGCGGCCGGCTCTCCTGGCCGGAGCGGTTCAGGCTGGTGGCCGTCACCGGGCTGCCCAGCAGGTCGACCACCTGCAGCGTGGCCGGGTGGTCGGGCACGCGCACGCCCACGGTGCCGTTGAGCGTGACGAGGCGGTCCGGGAGGCGGCCGCTCTGCGGTACGACAACTGTCAGAGGACCCGGGGTGAACGCCCGGACCAGGCGCTCGGCCACCTCGTCCAGCTGCGCGAACTCGTGCACCATCCGCAGCGATCCGAACGCCACATGCATCGGGTTGGCGAGGCTGCGCTCCTTGGCGTGGAAGACCTTCTCGACCGCCCGCTCGTTGGTGGCGTCCGCGGCGATCATGTAGCCGGTCTCGGTCGGCAGCACGGCCAGGCCGCCCTTGCGGAGATGCTCGGCCACCCGCGCGGCGGAGCCGAACGACAGCAGCTTGGCGGGGCTGTGTGCGAGCGCTTCGAACCTGGTCACGGACCGCCATGTTAGCTTGCCGCCATGTCGTCACCGTTCAGCGTCCTCGTGGTGTGCATGGGCAACATCTGCCGCTCGCCGATGGCCGAGCGCATCCTGATCGCCGACATGCTGGCGCTGGGGGCGACGGCCGACCAGCTGTACGTCCACGGCGCCGGCACCGGCGGCTGGCACGCCGGCGAGGGTATGGACCCGCAGGCCGCGAAGCAGGTACTCGCCCGCGGGGGCGACCCGACCGGGTTCCGGGCCCGCAAACTGCTCGCCGAGCACATCGAGGCCTCGGACCTGATCCTGACCGCCACCGGTGAGCAGGTCGACTTCGTGGTCGGCCTGTGCCCGGACGCGGCGGACCGCACGTTCGTGTTCGGCGAGTTCGGCCGGCTGCTGCGCGGGGTCGACCTGGCGTCGTTGCCGGCCGGCGATGTGTACGACCGCGGGGTGGCGCTGGTCGAGGCGGCCGACGCGGCGCGGGACGGGCGCCGGGACAGCGACGACCTGGACGATCCGTGGGGGCGGCCGGACTCGTACTTCAGCCGCGTCGCCGACGAGATCCACGGGGTGACCCGACCGCTGGCTTCGGCGCTGCTCTCGTCGTGATTCCGGTCAGTCGACCGACCGAAACCACAGCGAGCGGCGACGCCCAAACTCAAGACGCCCGCCGCGCAGCCGCAGCGGTCCGAGCGATGTTCCGGGCCATGCCCCCGAAGACGACAGCGTGGAACGGCGCGACCGACCACCAGTACGCGTGCCCCGCCAGACCCTTCGGCAGAAAGACGGCCCGCTGCGAATAGACAGACCCGCCGGACCCGTCGTCGTGGACCCGCATCTCCAGCCAGGCCCGCCCAGGCAGCTTCATCTCCGCCCGCAACCGCAGCAACGAACCCGGAACGATTTCTTCCACCCGCCAGAAGTCCAGGGCCTCGCCGACATACAGGCGGTGCGGATCGCGGCGGCCGCGGCGCAGGCCGACGCCGCCCACGGCGCGGTCGAGCCAGCCGCGGAGGGACCACGCCAGCGGAAAGGAGTGCCAGCCGTTCCGGCCGCCGATCGCCTCGACGACCCGCCAGAGCGAGGCCGGCGGGGCCGGCACGGCGCGGGAGCGCTCGTCCTGGTAGGCCGTGCCGCCCGACCACGACGGGTCGCTGGGCAGCGGGTCGCTCGGCGCACCGGGGACGGAGGCGTTGGCCCAACTGGTCTCGACGGCGGCGTCGCGGATCTTGCGCAGGGCCAGCTGGACGGCGAGATCGAAGCCGGTGAGGCCGTCGTCCGGGTCAGGGACGAAGGAGGCGATGTCGTGCTCGCGGCAGACGGCCTCGTGGATGAGGCTGCCGACCAGCGGGCGGGCGATCCGGTTCGGTACCGGCGTCACCAGCCCGACCCAATGCGACGACAGCCACGGCGTCAGGACCCGCACCGGGACGAGAACGCGGCGCGGCAGCCCGGCCACCCTGGAGTACCGCTGCATCATCTCGGCATAGGTGAGGACGTCAGGACCGCCGATGTCGAACGCCCGGTTGACCCGCGGCGGGAAGACCGTGGCCGCGGCGACCAGGTATCGCAGGACATCCCGGATGGCGATCGGCTGGACGCGGTTGCGCACCCAGGACGGCGTGACCATGACGGGCAGGCGCTCCGTGAGGTACCGCAGCATCTCGAACGAGGCGGAGCCCGACCCGATGATGACCGCGGCCCGGAAGACCACGGCCGGCACGCCGCCGCGCAGGAAGATCTCGCCGACCTCGCCCCGGGAGCGCAGGTGGGCCGAGGCGCGTTCGCCGGGCACCGGGCCCCCGAGGTACACGATCCGGGAAACGCCGGCATCGCGGGCCGCGACCGCCAGGTTCAGCGCGCTCTCCCGGTCGACGTCCTCGAACGCGGCCTGCCCGAGCGCGTGCACCAGGTAGTACACGACTTCGACGTCCTTGCATGCCTCGGCGAGGCCCTCGGCGGTGGCGACGTCTCCGGTGGCGATCTCCACGCGGGAGGCCCACGGGACGTCGCGCAGGCGGCGCGGATCGCGGGTCAGGCAGCGCACCTCGTGGCCGGCCGCCAGCAGCCGCGGCACGAGCCGGCCGCCCACGTAGCCGGTCGCGCCGGTCACCAGACATCGCATGACTTCATGCTTACCCTGCGCGATTGCCACCTAGACTCGTTTCATGGGCGACACGTACTGGGGTCCGGACTTCGACGCGCTCCGCGAGACCGACCCGGAGATCGCCGGCGTGGTCCTCGACGAGTTGCAGCGGCTGCGCGGCGGCGTCCAGCTCATCGCGAGCGAGAACTTCACGTCCCCGGCCGTGCTCGCCGCGCTCGGCTCGACGCTCACGAACAAGTACGCGGAGGGCTACCCCGGCCGGCGGTACTACGGGGGCTGCCGCGAGGTGGACCGCGCCGAGGAGCTGGGCATCGAGCGCGCCAAGGCGCTGTTCGGCGCCGAGCACGCCAACCTCCAGCCGCACAGCGGGGCGAGCGCCAACCTGGCGGCGTACGCGGCGCTGCTGATGCCGGGCGACACGGTGCTCGCGATGGAGCTGCCGCACGGCGGCCACCTGACCCACGGCAGCAAGGTGAACTTCTCCGGCAAGTGGTTCAACACGGTCGGCTACCCGGTGGGCAGGGAAAGCGAGCTCATCGACTACGACGAGGTGCGCGACCTGGCCCGGTCCCACCGTCCCAAGATGATCATCTGCGGCGCGACCGCCTATCCGCGACTGATCGACTTCGCCCGCTTCCGGGAGATCGCCGACGAGGTCGGGGCGTACCTGATGGTCGACGCGGCCCACTTCATCGGCCTGGTCGCCGGGCGGGCGATCCCGTCGCCGGTTCCGCACGCCGACGTCGTCTGCCTCACCACGCACAAGGTCCTCCGCGGCCCCCGCGGCGGCATGATCCTGTGCAAGGAGTCGCTGGCCCAGCGCATCGACAAGGCCGTCTTCCCGTTCACGCAAGGCGGCCCGCTCATGCACGTCGTGGCCGCGAAGGCGGTGGCCCTGAAGGAGGCGGCCCAGCCGGCGTTCGCCGACTACGCCCGCCAGGTGATCGCCAACGCCCGCGAGCTGGCCGCCGGCCTGGCGGCCGAGGGCATGCGACCGGTCTCCGGCGGCACGGACACCCACCTGGCCCTGATCGACCTGCGCGGGCTGGGGATCACCGGCCGCGAGGCGGAGGAGCGCTGCGACGCCAACGGGATCACGCTGAACAAGAACGCGATCCCGTACGACCCGGAGAAGCCGATGACGGCCTCGGGCATCCGCGTCGGCACCCCGGCGGTGACCACGCAGGGCATGAAGGAGACCGAGATGCGCGAGATCGCGGCGCTCATCGGCGCCGCGCTGCGCGGTGAGACGGTCACCGATCGGGTCACGGATCTGGTCACCCGGTTCCCCGCGTATCCTGGCCCGTGATGAAGAAGCGGCTCCAGCACCTTCCCGCCGGCCTGATCGCGATGGCGGCACTCCTTGTCGTCGCCGTGCCCGTCGCGCTGTGGCGGGACGGGGCGTCCGGCGCGTCCGGCGCGGTCGCCGGGATCGGGCTGGTGACCCTCAGCTACACGCTGTCCAGCCTCATCATCGCCTGGACCGACCTCAAGGCCCACCACCTGCTGATGCCGGTCGCGCTCGGCACCTATGTGGTCAAGTTCACCATCATCGGCGTCGCCATGTGGTTCGTGAGCGGCGCCGACTGGGCCGGGCTGCCGTGGATGGGCGCGCTGGTCATCGCCGCCGTGATCGTCTGGATGGGCGCGCACGCGACCTGGGTCTGGCGGGCCAAGATTCCGTACGTCGAGCTGTGATCAACTGCACGGGTCCGACCGCTCGCCGCTGTTCTCCGACAGCTTCCGCGTGACCCCGCGGGAGACCACGGTCGCCTCGACCCACGTGCGGTAGTTCCCGCGGGCACAGGGCGCGGTGATCTGCCGGGTTCGTTCGCTGTTGCGCCGCTCCAGCGTCGTCGCCTTGCCACCGGCCGTGAACGACCGGCCGCCGATCGTCGTCCACGACGTGCCGTCGAGGCGCTGCAGGTGAACGGTCATCGTGAGCGACTCCGCGCCCGGGCTGTCGCACCGGAAGCGCCCGGCCGCGACCATCCGGTTGCTCTCCTCAAGAACGCGCTGAGGCGAGATGCTGCAGCGCACCGCGGTGGGACTGCTCTGCGTGACGGTGTCGGTTCCCTCGGTCCTGGTGACCGTAATGACCGCCAAAATCAGGAAAAATGCGATCACCGTGTTGCGCAAGGTCATCACCCCGGCACAGATTGTCAAGTTGAGCTCTCAGCTAATCCTGCGGGGGTGACCGTGTGCAACATTCATTCATGCATCAGTCGTGTAGTTGACGTTTGCCGAGCGTTCGGCGTAGTAACGTTGACGCCCGCCGGTTGATGGCCCCGGGACCTAGAGCAACCCCCGCGCGAGGAGCACGCGGGGGTCGATGCACAGGTGCCCACGGCAGGCTGATATGGTCACCGCGTCATGGCCGGTAACCAGACACCCAAGCAATCCGGATCGAGTGGCTCCAACGAGGGTTGGGCCGCCGTCGGATACCTCATCTCGGGCATCGCCGTGTGGGGCTTCATTGGCTGGCTGGTCGACCAGTGGCTTGGCTCCGATGGCATCGCCACCGCGATCGGATGTGTGCTCGGCGCTGCAGGCGGCATCTATCTGGTGGTCAAGCGCCTCGGCGCCTGACCTGCCGGTGATTTCAATATGAGAGGGACGTGGTGAGCGGTCTGATTCTGGCGGAGGTGCCCTTCCCGCCGACCGTGCGAGACATCTTCCCGCCGAACATCGGGGACGTTGGCCCCTGGCTGAGCAAGTTCACCCTTCTCATCCTGCTTGCCGTCACGATCGTGCTGGTCTACTTCCTGGTCTCCTACCGCAACCCGCAGGTCGTGCCGACCAAGAAGCAGTGGCTCGCCGAGTCCATCTACGGATTCGTGCGGGAAGGCGTCGCCAAGGACGTCATCGGCCACCAGGGGCTGCGCTTCGCGCCCTACCTGGCGTCGCTGTTCACCTTCATCCTGGTCGCCAACGTCTTCGCGATCGTTCCCGGCATTCAGATCTCGCCGATGTCGCACATCGCGTTCCCGGCGGTCCTGGCGCTGTGCACCTATGGTCTCTACCTCTACCAGGGCTTCAAGAAGCACGGCTTCCTCGGCTACCTGAAGCACGCGACCTACCTGCCGGCCCCGTGGTACATGCAGCCGCTGCTGCTGCCGATCGAGGCGCTCCAGGCGTTCATCCTGCAGCCGGCCACGCTCGCCCTGCGTCTCTTCGCCAACATGTTCGCCGGCCACATGCTGCTGCTGGTGTTCACGCTGGGCGGCTTCGCCCTGCTCAACGCGGAGAGCATCTTCATCAAGCCGATCTCGGTGCTGTCCTGGGGCATGACGATCCTGCTCACCTTCTTCGAGCTGCTGGTCGCCGCCCTGCAGGCCTATGTCTTCACGCTTCTTACGGCCAACTACCTCGCGGGAACCCTCGCCGAGGAGCACTGAGCCCGGATCCCCGCTTCGAAGTCTCGAAAGCGTACGAGCACCACCCTTTTCAGTTGTCCCGCGTGATCGTCACGCGAGATCTCAGGAGGATTCACAAATGTTGGCAGAAGTTACCGGTAGCCTCAGCGCCGTCGGCTACGGCCTTGCCGCCATCGGCCCCGGCATCGGCGTGGGCATCGTCTTCGCCTCGTACATCCAGTCCACCGCTCGCCAGCCCGAGTCGGCCGGTCTGACCCGCACCTACATGTTCCTCGGCTTCGCCGTGGTCGAGGCGCTCGCCCTGCTGGGTATCGCCTTCGGCTTCGTGTTCCGCTCCTAGTCCCGCCCCTTCCTGGAACGAGAGCGGGAGGTTTCCCATGTTGTTCTTCGCAGAAGAGGGCGGGCACGAGCCCAACCCGATCGTGCCGATCTGGCAAGAGATGGTCATCGGTACCATCGCCTTCGCCATCCTGGTCTACGTGCTGGTGAAGTTCGTCTTCCCCCGCATGGAGGAGACCTTCAAGGCGCGGGTCGACGCGATCGAGGGCGGGATCAAGCGCGCCGAAGACGCGCAGGCCGAGGCCAACCGGCTGCTGCAGCAGTACAAGGAGCAGCTGGCCGAGGCCCGCACCGAGGCGGCCCGCATCCGCGACGAAGCGCGCGCCGACGCCACGGGCATCCGTGAGGACATCCTCGCGAAGGCCCGGGAGGAGAGCGACCGCATCATCGCGGCCGGCCGTGACGCCCTGCAGACCGAGCGGCAGGCCATCGTCCGCCAGCTGCGGGCCGAGGTCGGCTCGCTGGCCGTCGAGCTCGCCGGCCGGATCGTCGGGGAGTCCCTGGAGGAGGAGGCCCGCCGCCGGGGCACCGTCGAGCGGTTCCTGCAGGAGATCGGTGACGCTGACGCGGCCGGTGCCGCGGGGCGGCGCTGATGGAGGCCATCAACCGGGAGGCGTACGGGGCCGCTGCCGACAAGCTCGCCGAGTTCTCGGCGGGCGCTGACGCGCAGCGGATCGGTACCGTCGCGGACGAGGTCCTCGCGGTGGCCGGCCTGCTCCGGCGCGAGCCGCGGCTGCGCCGGGCCCTCGCCGACCCGGGCCGTCCCGCCGACGAGCGGGCCGGGCTGATCCGCTCGATCCTGTCGGGCAAGGTCGGCGACGACTCCGTCGAGCTGGTCGCCGCGCTGATCGGTGGCCGCTGGTCCGGGCCGGGCGCGCTGCTCGACGGTGTCGAGCGCCTGGGCGTCGACGCCCTGCTCGCCGGGGCGGACCGCGCCGGCGACCTGGCCGACGTCGAGGACGAGCTGTTCCGCTTCGGGCAGGTCGTCTCCGGCGACCCGCGCCTGGCGGGCGCCCTGGCCGACTCGACCGCTCCGGCGGAGGCTCGCAGCGAGCTCGTCGGCAGCCTGCTCGAGGGCAAGGCCAAGGTGGCGACGGTGCGCCTCGCGCAGCTGGCCGTGGCCGGCTTCGGTGGCCGTGGGTTCGACGCGTCGCTGTCCCGGCTCGTCGAGCTGGCCGCCGCCCGTCGGGACCGCTCCGTCGCCTACGTGACCAGCGCGGTCGCGCTGACCGACGTGGAAGAGGAGCGCCTGGCCGCCAAGCTCCAGCAGCTGTACGGTCGAGGAGTCTCTCTGAAGATCGACGTTGATCCGCGCATCATCGGAGGCATGCGGGTCAAGGTCGGCTCCGACCTCTACGACGGCACGGTCGCGCGCCGCCTCGCCGAGGCCCGCACGGCGCTCGCCAAGTAACCAATCCCCGAAGCTTGAACACTTGAGATAGAAGGTTGAGGATGGCCGAGCTGACCATCTCCTCGGACGACATTCGGGGCGCACTCGAGCGCTACGTTTCGTCCGTTGATTCACGGATCTCCCGCGAGGAGGTCGGCGTCGTCTCGTATGCCGGCGACGGTATCGCCCAGGTCGAGGGCCTGCCCTCGACGATGGCCAACGAGCTGCTCGAGTTCGAGGACGGCACGCTCGGCGTTTCGCTCAACCTCGACGTCCGCGAGATCGGTGTCGTCGTCCTGGGCGACTTCAAGGGCATCGAGGAGGGCCAGCAGGTCAAGCGGACCGGCCGCGTGCTCTCGGTGCCGGTCGGCGACGCCTTCCTCGGCCGCGTGGTCAACCCGCTCGGCCAGCCGATCGACGACCGTGGCGAGATCGCCAACGAGGGCTTCCGCGAGCTCGAGCTGCAGGCGCCCAACGTCATGGCCCGCCAGCCGGTGAAGGAGCCCCTGCAGACGGGCATCAAGGCGATCGACGCCATGACCGCCATCGGCCGCGGCCAGCGCCAGCTGATCATCGGTGACCGCAAGACCGGCAAGACGACGGTCGCGCTGGACACGATCATCAACCAGCGCGACAACTGGCTCTCCGGCGACCCGAAGAAGCAGGTCCGCTGCATCTACGTCGCCATCGGCCAGAAGGCCTCCACGATCGCCGCGACCCGCGGGATCCTGGAGGAGCAGGGCGCGATGGAGTACACCACCATCGTCGCCTCTCCGGCGTCCGACCCGGCCGGCTTCAAGTACCTCGCGCCCTACGCCGGCTCCGCCATCGGCCAGCACTGGATGTACGGCGGCAAGCACGTCCTGATCGTCTTCGACGACCTGACGAAGCAGGCCGAGGCCTACCGCGCCGTCTCCCTGCTGCTGCGCCGCCCGCCGGGCCGCGAGGCCTACCCCGGTGATGTCTTCTACCTGCACTCCCGGCTGCTGGAGCGCTGCGCGAAGCTCTCCGACGATCTGGGCGGTGGCTCGATGACCGGCCTGCCGATCATCGAGACCAAGGCCAACGACATCTCGGCCTACATCCCGACCAACGTCATCTCCATCACCGACGGCCAGGTCTTCCTCGAGTCCGACCTGTTCAACCAGGGCGTCCGCCCGGCCATCAACGTCGGCACCTCGGTGTCCCGCGTCGGTGGTTCGGCGCAGGTCAAGGGCATGAAGGACGTCGCCGGCCGGCTCCGGCTCGACCTCGCTCAGTTCCGCGAGCTCGAGGCCTTCGCCGCGTTCGCGTCGGACCTGGACAAGGCGTCGCGGGCCCAGCTGGAGAAGGGCGCCCGCCTGGTCGAGCTGCTCAAGCAGCCGCAGTACTCGCCGTTCTCGGTCGAGGAAGAGGTCATCTCGATCTGGCTCGGCACCACCGGCCAGCTCGACGACATCGCGGTGGCCGACGTGCGGCGCTTCGAGACCGAGTTCCAGCAGTACCTCCGCAGCAACCGCAAGGAGCTGCCGGCCGCGATCGCCGAGTCCAAGAAGCTCGAGCAGGACACGATCGCGGGCCTGACCGAGGCCGTGAAGAGCTTCAAGCAGGTCTTCTCGACCAAGGACGGCGGCACCGCGGTCAACGAGGCGCCGGCCAAGGCCCTGGAGGGTGAGCAGGACCGCGAGACCGTCACCCGCCAGGTCCGGAAGTCGGGCTGAGCCATGGCCGGTCAGGTACAGGCCCTGCGCCGCAAGATCCGAACGGTCAAGTCGACCAAGAAGATCACCAAGGCGCAGGAGCTGGTCGCCACGAGCCGCATCGGCAAGGCGCAGGAGCGGGTCGCCGCCTCCCTGCCCTACGCCGAGGCGATCACGGGCGTGCTGACGGCGCTGGCGACCAACACGAACGTCGACCACCCGCTGCTCGTCCCGCGCAACCCGGTCCGCCGGGCCGGCGTGCTGCTGGTGACCAGCGACCGCGGGCTCTGCGGCGGGTACAACGCCAACGCCATCCGCACGTGTGAGCAGCTCATCGCCCGCCTGCGCGGCGAGGGCAAGCAGATCGCGCTCTACATCGCCGGCCGTAAGGGCGTCACCTACTACCGCTTCCGTGGTCGCGAGATCGCGGGCAGCTGGACGGGCTTCTCCGAGCAGCCGCGGTACGAGAACGCGTCGGACATCGGCGAGACGCTGATCCAGGCCTTCGTCAACGGCGCCGACGACTCGCTCGACGGCCCGGGCCCCGACGGCATCCTCGGCGTCGACGAGCTCTACATGGTCCACACGCAGTTCCGCTCCCTCATGACCCAGACCCCCGTCGCGCGGATCGTCGCGCCGATGGAGGTCGAGGAGCAGGAGGTCAGCGGGCCGCTGCCGGCCTACGAGTTCGAGCCGGAGGCCGAGCAACTGCTCGAGGCGCTGCTGCCGAAGTACATCAACACGCGGATCTTCGCGGCGTTGCTGGAGTCGGCCGCCAGCGAGTCGGCCGCGCGCCGGCGGGCCATGAAGAGCGCCTCCGACAACGCCGACGACCTGCTCAAGCGGTACACCCGCGAGATGAACTCCGCTCGGCAGGCGGCGATCACCCAGGAAATCAGTGAGATCGTCGGCGGCGCCAACGCGCTGGCGGCGGCGGGAAGTGATGTGTGATGACTGCACCAGCAGACACGAAGACCGCGGTCGGCCGCGTGGTCCGGGTCATCGGCCCGGTCGTCGACGCCGAGTTCCCGCGTGACGCCATGCCCGACATCTACAACGCGCTCCACGTCGAGGTGAACCTCGCCGAGGGCAGCAAGAAGCTGACGCTCGAGGTCGCGCAGCACCTCGGCGACAACATGGTGCGCGCCATCTCGATGCAGCCGACCGACGGCCTGGTCCGCGGCGCCGAGGTGACCGACACCGGCAAGGGCATCTCGGTGCCGGTCGGTGACATCACCAAGGGCCACGTGTTCAACGCCCTCGGCGAGGTGCTCAACGCCGACGAGTCGAAGCTCGAGATCAAGGAGCGCTGGGAGATCCACCGCCCGGCCCCCGCGTTCGCCGAGCTCGAGCCGAAGACCGAGATGCTGGAGACCGGCATCAAGGTCCTCGACCTCCTCGCGCCGTACGTGCGCGGTGGCAAGATCGGCCTGTTCGGCGGTGCCGGCGTCGGCAAGACGGTGCTCATCCAGGAGATGATCACCCGCGTGGCCCGCAACTTCGGTGGCACCTCGGTGTTCGCCGGCGTCGGCGAGCGCACGCGTGAGGGCAACGACCTCATCCTGGAGATGACCGAGGGTGGCGTCATCGACAAGACCGCCCTCGTGTTCGGCCAGATGGACGAGCCCCCGGGCACCCGTCTGCGGGTCGCCCTCTCGGCGCTGACGATGGCGGAGTACTTCCGTGACGTCCAGAACCAGGAGGTGCTGCTCTTCATCGACAACATCTTCCGGTTCACCCAGGCCGGCTCCGAGGTGTCGACGCTGCTCGGCCGCATGCCGAGCGCCGTCGGTTACCAGCCGACCCTGGCCGACGAGATGGGCCAGCTCCAGGAGCGCATCACCTCCGTCCGGGGCAAGGCCATCACCTCGCTCCAGGCGATCTACGTGCCCGCCGACGACTACACCGACCCGGCGCCGGCCACCACGTTCGCCCACCTGGACGCGACGACCAACCTCGAGCGGTCGATCTCCGACAAGGGCATCTACCCGGCGGTCGACCCGCTGGCGTCGTCCTCCCGGATCCTGGCTCCCGAGTTCGTCGGCGCCGAGCACTACGCGGTCGCCCGCGAGGTCCAGCGGATCCTCCAGAAGTACAAGGACCTGCAGGACATCATCGCCATCCTGGGCATGGACGAGCTGTCCGAGGAAGACAAGGTGACGGTCGGCCGCGCCCGCCGCATCGAGCGCTTCCTGTCCCAGAACACCTACGCCGCCGAGCAGTTCACCGGCGTCCCCGGCTCGACCGTCCCCCTCAAGGAGACGATCGAGTCCTTCAAGAAGATCAGCGAGGGCGAGTACGACCACTTCCCCGAGCAGGCCTTCTTCATGTGCGGCGGCCTTGAGGACCTCGAGCGCAACGCGCACGAGCTCATGAAGGACTGACGCAGCACCGTCCCACGGAAGCGGCGCGGATTCTTCCGCGCCGCTTTCGCTTGTTCTCGAGGGACTCGGGTCCGTGCAAGGCACGACCGTCGCTCCCGCCAGACACCGCTCGTGGCCCCGGTGCATCCGCACCGGGGCCACGGACGCTGCCATCGCCGTCGTGGCAAGAACCCGCGACCTCCGGCCGCGCCGGATGCCCGCACGCCGTGCGGTGGTCGCGCGTTTTAGACCCTCCGCGGTCAACAGCGCCGGGGCTACGTGAAGACCGGGCCGCAGTTCACGACCGTGCCGCCGTCCGCCTCCGGGTAGCACCAGTCGGTCGCCGGCCCGCCGTCCAGGATCGTGTCGTTGCCGGACCCGCCGTAGAGGGTGTCGACGCCCGCCTCGCCGTACAGGGCGTCGGCCTGGTGCCAGCCCCGCAGTACGTCGTTGCCCGCGCCCCCGCGCAGCGTGTCGGCGCCCGATGTGACGAAGCAGGAGAGCAGCGTGCAGAACCACGCGGTGCCCCCGTCCAGCACGTTCGGCCCCGAACTACCCGTCAGCGTGTCCGCCCCGCCGCCGCCCGTGAGGTTCTCGATCGTGTCGACGTACGTGTCCTCGGCGCCGCCGGTCGTGGCGTTGGCGACGACCGCGCCCATCCGCCCCTCGTACGTGACCAGGTCCGTGCCCGAGCCGCCGTTGATCCAGTCCTGCGCCGGGCCCGAGTACACGATGTCGTCGCCCGAACCGCCGGCCACATCGGTGACCGAGGCGGCACTGCCGCCGGTGTGCAGCACGTCATTCCCCGAGCCCAGGTTGAAATGGCCCGCCCGGGTCGTGCGGTTGTCGAGGGAATCGTCGAGATCGCCGAGCGAGACGTCGAAGAAGCTCAGAACGCGTTCACAGTCCAGTACCGTCAGATCGCCCTCGACGGGATGGACGCAATCGTCCTCGTCCGATGTGATTGACACCACATCGTCGAGGCGCCATACGTCGGGAGAAGACCCGACTTTGGTGAGAATGAGCGTGTTCGCCTGGCCGTCGGCGGCCTCGAAGACCACCTCGCCCCCGTTGAACCAGACCGAGGCGCTCGGCGGATCCGCGTGCGCGGCGGCCGGAAACAGCACCGCGGCCACGGCGAGCACCGCCGCCGGAACTGCGCGGGACAGTCGTTTCACGGTGAGTCACCTCCCCTGGAATTTTCAGGAAAAGCCCACCGTGACAGGGTGACGTGCGTCACGCTCTGAAGTGTCGGAAAGTCATCGGACGGCAAGCCGGACCCCCGGCTATTCAGGTGCTGTTAAGCCTTCGTGCCAACGTGGCGAGGCCCACTGCTCGGCCCGTCGGATCATTGACTAGACTCGTCCAAACCGAATCGCGCACACGAGGAGTAACTAGCGTGGCGAGGCAGCTGCACGTCGAGCTCGTAGCCGTCGAGGAAAAAGTCTGGTCCGGCGACGCGGACATGCTTGTCGCTCGCACGACCGAGGGTGAACTCGGCGTGCTCCCCGGCCACGCGCCGCTGCTGGGCCAGCTGGCCGAGGCCGGCCAGGTGCGGATCAAGCGCTCCGGAGGCCAGGACCTCGCCTTCGACGTGACCGGGGGGTTCGTCTCGGTCACGGCGACCGGGGTGACGGTGCTCGCCGAGAGCTGCACCCCCGCCTCCTCCGCCGCGGCGCACTGAGCGAAGGCGGCGATGGTGAGGATCGTCGAGGGAATCGGCATCGCGGTCCTCATCCTGCTCGCCGCGCTGGCGCTGCTGTTCGTGCGGCGCATCGCGATCGGCCGCCGGGGCGGCACCATCGAGCTGGGCGTCCGGCTGAGCACCATGGTGCCCGGCCGGGGCTGGTCCGCGGGCCTGGCCCGGTTCGCCGGCGACGACCTCCGGTGGTATCGCATCTTCAGTTTCTGGCCGGGCCCACGCCGGGTGCTCTCACGGCGTGGGCTCTCCGTTGACCGCCGCCGCGCCCCCGACCCGGCCGAGCTGCTCGTGCTCCCGCCCGACTGGATCATCGTGCGGTGCGTCAGCCGGCAGGCGCCGGTCGAGATCGCGATGGCCGAGCGGGCGCTGACCGGCTTCCTGTCCTGGGTGGAGGCCGCGCCCCCGGGCGAGTCGACCCCGGAGACCCGGCCCTACCGCTACCGCACCGGCTGACTAGCGCGACCCGCCCGGCACCCACTTCACGTCGCCACCCGGGTTCGCGACACGGCACAGGATGAACAGCAGGTCCGACAGCCGATTGAGATACTTCACCGCCACCTCGTTGGTGCCGTCCGGGTCGACCGCGACGAGCGCCCACGCGCTGCGCTCCGCCCGCCGGGACACCGTGCGGGCCACGTGCAGCAGCGCCGCCCCGGGCGTGCCACCCGGCAGGATGAACGAGTCGAGCTTCGGCAGCCGGGCGTTGAACTCGTCACACCACCCCTCCAGCCGCTCGACCTGCGCCTCGGTGACCCGCAGCGGCGGATGCGCCGGCTCGGGCGTGATCGGGTTGCACAGGTCTGCCCCGACGTCGAACAGGTCGTTCTGGACCACGCCCAGCACCTCGCGGACCTCGGCCGCGAGCTCGCCGAGCGCCAGGGCCACGCCGATGGCCGCGTTGGCCTCGTCGACGTCGGCGTACGCGACGATCCGCGGATGTGTCTTCGGCACCCGCGAGAAGTCCCCCAGTCCCGTCTCGCCGGCGTCGCCGGTCTTCGTGTATATCCGCGTGAGGTGAATGGCCATGGTTTTCACGGTACGGAATGCCCCTACGATGGCGGACGTGGACGTGATCCGTGTGATGGGCGGCGCCCGGCTGGCCGGTGACGTGTCGGTGGTCGGCGCCAAGAACTCGGCCCTGAAGCTCATGGCCGCCGCGCTCCTGGCGACCGGTCGCACGACCCTGACCAACGTGCCCCGCATCACCGACATCTCGATCATGGCCGAGGTCCTCCGCCGGCTGGGCTGCGAGGTCGAGCTGGACGGCGACCGGGTCGTCATCGACGTCCCCGACCGCCTCGGCACCGAGGCCGACTACGACCTGGTGCGGCGCCTGCGCGCCTCGATCTGCGTGCTGGGCCCGCTGCTCGCCCGCTGCGGCCACGTCCGGGTCGCCCACCCCGGCGGCGACGCGATCGGCTCGCGCGGCCTCGACATGCACGTCGAGGGCCTCCGCCGGATGGGCGCCGACATCTCCGGCGAGCACGGTTTCGTCATCGCCACCGCCCCGAAGCTCCACGGCGCCACGATCTGGCTCGACTTCCCGAGCGTCGGCGCCACCGAGAACCTGCTCATGGCGGCCGTCCTGGCGGGCGGCCGCACCGAGATCGACAACGCGGCCCGCGAGCCCGAGATCGTCGACATCTGCCGCATGCTCACCGACATGGGCGCCGACATCGAGGGCGCCGGCAGCTCCCGCCTGGTCGTGCGGGGCGTCCCCGAGCTGCACCCGGTCGAGCACCGCACGGTCGGCGACCGGATCGTGGCCGGCACCTGGGCCTTCGGCGCGGCGATGACCCGCGGCGACGTCACCGTGCACGGCATCGACCCGACGTTCCTGGAGATCGCGCTCGACAAGGTCGTGACCGCCGGCGGCGAGGTGTCGACCGGCCGTGACTCGTTCCGCGTGCAGATGGCCGAGCGCCCCCGCGCCGTCGACGTGGTCACGCTGCCCTATCCCGGCTTCGCCACCGACCTGCTGCCGATGGCGGTCGGCCTGGCATCGGTGAGCGAGGGCTCGAGCCTGGTGACCGAGAACATCTTCGACGGCCGCTTCATGTTCATCAACGAGATGGCCCGCCTCGGCGCCGACATCCGCACCGACGGCCACCACGCCGTGGTCCGCGGCAAGGACCGCCTGTCGGGCGCCCCGGTCACGGCCACGGACATCCGCGCGGGCGCCGGCCTGGCGATCGCCGGCCTGTGCGCCGACGGCGTCACCGAGATCCGCCACGTGCACCACATCGACCGCGGCTACCCGAGCTTCGAGTCCGACCTGCGCGGCCTGGGCGTCGAGGTCACCCGCGCGGTAGCCCCACCCGACGAGTTCGAGTTCTAGCGAACCCCCCACCGGGCCCTCCGCCCGCCCCGTCCGCGGCTGCGCCCGCTCGCCACCCCGCGCGACTGCCCCGCTCACCAGCCTGCGCGGGTGCGCCCTGCCCGCCCTGCCCGCCCTGCCCGCCCTGCCCGCCCTGCCCGCCCTGCCC
>NZ_JBEXCY010000150.1:24863-29253 GCF_040605515.1 Dactylosporangium sp. NPDC005572
CGCCCTGCCCGCCCTGCCCGCCCTGCCCGCCCTGCCCGCCCTGCCCGCCCTGCCCCGACGCGCCGCAGCCCGCGCGCACACTCCCCGCATTACTCCGCGATCTTGGAGTTGTGGTCGCGGATTATGGCGAATTTCCGGCGAATTGGGCGCCGCAATCCAAGATCGTGGGACCGGTCGGACCCAGTGGCGGCGCGCGGTGGTGTCGCGGTTGCGGGGCGCAGTCGCAGTGCGCGGTGGCGGGCAGGCCGGGGCGGTGCAGGGGCCGTGGCGCAGGGCGGTGGTTGTGCCGGGCGGCGGCGGTGGTGCGCGGTGTGGGGTAGCGATGCGCGGCCGCGCGTCGTTGGCGTGCCTCGCGCCCGCAGTGTGCCGGCTTCCGGGCATCGGTGATCGCGAAAGGTTGTTGTCGCCTGGGTCGGTTCGCGGGCTGCGCCGTGGGTGGATTCGGCTTGATCGTGAAGAGTTCTTGCCGTCAGGGCGACCACATGTCTTCGCGTTCATGGTCGACGCTGGCAATGACTCTTCGTGATCATGGTTGCCGACGGTTCGGACTGTTCGTGTGCCGCTGCGGGTGCTCGACGCAACACCCCACCGAAGGCCGAGATTCGGCGCCCGGCCCGGCGGGCGAGCCGTCATCCCGTACTGGTCGGCGACCGGGTGGCTGGTCTGAGCAGAATCAGTCGCGTTCCGTCCAGCGGAAGGTCAGCAGGCACAGGACCAGGCCCGCCACGACCCAGCCGCCGAGCACCAGTGCGATCGTGCCGTGCTGCCAGGCGCCGCCGACCTCCTGTGAGGCGAACGAGTCAGGCAGGAACACCGAGCGCATGCCCTGGGTCATCCACTTCAGTGGGAACACCGCCGCGATGTCGCGCATCCAGGGCGGCAGTTCGGTGTACACGAAGAATACGCCCGAAATGAACTGGAGCACGATCGCCACCGGCGTCACCACGGCTGGGCCGCTGCGGCCGGTGCGGGCCAGTGAGGAGAACGCGATGCCGCACAGTGTGCATGCGGTGATCCCGAGCAGCGTGACCCAGCCGAACGTGAGCCAGCGGGCCGCCGTCGAGGGCAGGTCCAGGTCGAAGAACAGCGCGGCGGTCCCCAGCAGCAGCACCGTCTCGACGGCGCCGATGGCCAGCACCATGACGACCTTGCCGATGAAGTATGCCGTGCGGGGCATCGGGGTGCCGCGCAGCCGCTTGAGGATGCCCTTCTCCCGCTCCATCGGGATCTGGATCGCCAGCGACTGGAAGCCGGTCGACAGCAGGCCCGCGGCGATCATGCCGGCCGCGAAGTACTGCGTGAACGAGACCCCGGGCGCGATCTCGCCGCCGAAGACCGCGCCGAAGATGCCCAGCAGGATCAGCGGGAACAGCAGCGTGAACACCACCGACTCGCGGCTGCGCAGGAACTGCTTGATCTCCAGGCCGCCGCGCAGGAGGCCGAGCCGCAGGGTGTTCATTCGCCGGCACCGATCATCCGCAGGTACACGTCCTCGAGGCTGGGCCGGGCCACGGTGAGGCCCGGCACCTCGCCGCCGAACTCGGCGGCGAGCCGGGTCACGAGCGCGGTCGGCGTGTCGGTCCTCTCGCTGGCCGGCCCGCCGGGGCCGACCCAGCTCACGGTGGCCGCGCCCGCGTCGCGGTCGCCGAGCCGGTCCGGCGCGTCGACGGCGATGAGCCGGCCGCCGGCCAGCACGCCGACGCGGTCCGCGAGCGCCTCGGCCTCGTCCAGGTAGTGGGTGGTGAGCAGGATCGTGGTGCCGGCCGCGGCCAGGCCGCGGATCAGGCCCCAGAACTCGCGGCGGGCCTCCGGGTCGAAGCCCGTCGTCGGCTCGTCGAGGAACAGCAGCTCGGGCCGGCCGACGATGCCGAGCGCGACGTCGAGCCGGCGCTTCTGGCCGCCGGACAGTACCCGGGTGCGGTCGTTCTGCTTCTCCGCGAGGCCGACGCGGGCGAGGACCTCGTCGGGATCGGCGGCGTCGGGGTAGTACCGCGCGAAGTGGTGCACCACCTCGCGCGCCGTGAGATCGTCGAACTCGCCGGTGCTCTGCAGCACCACGCCCACCCGGCCGCGCCAGGCCGCGTCGGCGTGCTGCGGGTCGACGCCGAGCACCGAGACCTCGCCGGACGTCCGCTTGCGGAAGCCCTCCAGGATCTCGACGGTCGTCGTCTTGCCGGCACCGTTGGGCCCGAGTAGTGCGAACACCTCGCCGGCGTGCACATCGAGATCCACCCCGTCGACAGCCACAGCGCTGCGATAGCGCTTGTGGAGCCCGCGCACAGTGATCGCATCCGCCACGGCGTACACAGTAGTCCCGTGACAACTTTCATTGCCCGGGCGTAGTTACCCTTCAGTAAGGTGCTGGTCATGAGGCTCCCCGAGCGCGATCGTCCGTGGGTCATGCGCACGTACGCCGGCCACTCGTCGGCGGCCGCGTCGAACGCGCTCTTCCGGCGCAACCTCGCCAAGGGGCAGACCGGGCTCTCGGTCGCCTTCGACCTGCCCACGCAGACCGGCTACGACCCCGACGCCGAGCTCGCATCCGGCGAGGTGGGCCGGGTCGGCGTGCCGGTGGCGCACCTCGGGGACCTGCGGACCCTGTTCGACGGCATCGACCTCGGACGGGCCAACACCTCGATGACGATCAACGCCACGGCGATGTGGCTGCTCGCGCTGTACGTCACCTGCGCCAGGGAGCAGGGCGTGCCGATCGAGACGCTCGCCGGCACCACGCAGAACGACATCGTGAAGGAGTACCTGTCGCGCGGGACGCACATCTTCCCGCCCGGGCCGTCGCTGCGCCTGACGACCGACACCATCGCCTGGACCGTGGCCAACTGCCCGAAATGGAACCCGGTCAACATCTGCTCGTACCACCTCCAGGAGGCCGGGGCGACGCCCGTGCAGGAGGTTGCGTTCGCGCTCGCGACGGCGATCGCCGTCCTGGACGCCGTCCGCGACTCCGGCCAGGTGCCGCCGGAGCGCTTCGCGGACGTGGTCGCGCGCATCTCGTTCTTCGTCAACGCCTCCGTGCGGTTCGTCGAGGAGACGGCGAAGATGCGGGCATTCACGGCAATGTGGGACGACATCACCCGCGATCGATACGGGGTCGAGTCGGCGAGCGCCCGCCGGTTCCGCTACGGGGTACAGGTCAACTCGCTCGGCCTCACCGAGGCCCAGCCGGAGAACAACGTGCAGCGGATCGTGCTGGAGATGCTCGGCGTGACGCTGTCGCGGTCGGCGCGGGCCCGTGCGGTACAACTTCCGGCTTGGAACGAAGCACTCGGCCTGCCGCGGCCGTGGGACCAGCAGTGGTCACTGCGCATGCAGCAGGTGCTGGCGTTCGAGTCCGACCTGCTGGAGTACCCGGACCTGTTCGAGGGCTCGCACGTGATGACCGCCCTCGTCGCCGAGATCGTCACCGGGGCCACCGCGGAGCTCGACCGGGTGCTGGAGATGGGCGGCGTCGTGGCCGCGGTCGAGTCCGGCTACCTCAAGAGCGCGCTCGTGGCGTCGCTGGCCGAGCGGCGTTCGCGCATGGAGCGCGGCGACGACGTGGTGGTCGGCGTCAACCGGTTCACCGAGACCGAGCCGTCGCCGCTGACGGGGGCGGGTGCGATCGAGCAGATCGACCCGGCCGTCGAGGCCGCGGCGGTCGCGTCCGTGGCCGAGTGGCGCTCGTCGCGGGGCGACGTCTCGGGGCCGCTCGACCGGCTCCGCGAGGCGGCGGCCGGATCGGCGAACCTGATGGAGGCCACGTTGGCATGTGTCGATGCCGGCGTGACCACGGGAGAGTGGGCCGCCGTGCTGCGCGCGGTATTCGGCGAGTACCGCGCGCCGACCGGGCTGTCCGGTTCGGTGGCGCCGGCTCCGTCGGAGAATCTGGACAAAGTCCGTGAAAGGGTGCGGGCCACGGCGGTCGAGCTCGGCAGCGGCCGGTTGCGGATGCTCGTCGGCAAGCCCGGCCTCGACGGCCACTCCAACGGGGCCGAGCAGATCGCCGTGCGGGCCCGCGACGCCGGTTTCGAGGTGGTGTACCAGGGGATCCGGCTGACCCCGGCGCAGATCGTCGCGGCGGCGGTCGAGGAGGACGTGGACCTGGTCGGCCTCTCGGTGCTCTCCGGTTCCCACCTGGCCGCGGTGGCCTCGGTGCTGTCCGGGCTGCGCGCCGAGGGCCTGGCCGACGTGCCCGTGGTCGTGGGCGGCATCATCCCGCCCGACGACGCGGAGGTGCTCCGGTCGTCGGGCGTGGCGCGGGTGTTCACGCCGAAGGACTTCGCCATCACCGACGTGGTGAACGAGTTGGTCACCGTCGTCCGCGAGGCCCACCACCTCGCTTAGGCCCTGTCCTGCCGATCATGCCGGCCTGCGACGGGCCCAGATTCCGCCT
>NZ_JBEXCY010000151.1:0-22988 GCF_040605515.1 Dactylosporangium sp. NPDC005572
GCCGAGCTGGACCTGGCGGCCGGGCACGACGGCCGGGCACGGCAGCGCGGCCGGCGCGCGGTCGCGGCCATTCCTCAGAGCGGCGGGTGACCGCGCGGCCTCGGCCATTCCCGGCAGCGACGGGCAACCGCGCGGTCGCGGCGCGGCCTCGGCCACTCCCCGCAGCGACGGGCAACCGCGCGGTCGCGGTCATTCCACGCAGCGGCGGGTGACCGCGGCCGGCCCCGCCGCCAGGCCCACGCGCCCGGACCTGCCGTCGACGGCACGCATGGCGCCGGGTCGCCTCACGCCGACCGGAGCTACTCCTCGTGCTGGCGGATGACGCCCGTGGTGAGCTCGGCGCTGGCGATCATGCGGGTGATCTCGATGGGGGGCGAGCGGAACTCGGTCGCCACCACCGCGAACGGGTCGGCGAAACCGGTGGCGGTCTCGATCACGTAGCGGAAGCCGCGCGGCGAGCGGGGCGCGTCGCGGATCGCCCAGCGGGCGCCGTGCTTCACGATCATGTACTCGGCGACGAACGCGCCGAGGTCCGTGTGCAGCGTGACCCAGTCGTCCTGCTGGAACTGGCTCAGGTTCAATCCCGACACGTACCGCTGCAGATAGGGCACCAGGACGAACGGGTCGGCGGCGACCGCCGGGGCCGGCGCGCCCAGCCCGCGCACCAGGGCCTCGAAGTTCTGATGAGACTCGCTCGCCCAGACCGGCAGATCCTCGCGGGCCTGGGCCGCGTTCTCGCTCATGAACATCCCATCACTCAGCCGTGAATATTGGCGATAATACCAGCGCTATCCAGGTATCTCAGGAGCTCGGGGGACGGCGGAGCACCCACGAACACCCAACGCGGATCATAGGTCGGATCGGCGTTGCGCAGGGCGACGTCCTTGTTGATCTGCTCCTTGATCTTGTCGCTGAGCGGCACCTCCACCTTGACGGGGACGCTCTGGCCGTCGACCTCGACCATGCGGTACGGCCCGTAGGTCTTGACCTCGACCGCGATCGTCTGCCCGTTGACGTGGACCGGGACGTCCACGTGGCGGCCGCCGGGCGTGGTGACCGGGAAGTCCGGGTCGTCGTTCACGTCCACCGGATAGTGCTGCGTCGGGTCGCCACCCCACAGCTCGCGGACCCACTCCTCGCCACGCTGCCAGCGCTCCCGCACGTCCCTCGTGTTGAGGACCTGGCTCCGCGTGCGGGTGGTGGTGCCGGGCGGCAGCGCGAGCGGCGGCCGGCCGGCCTGGGCGGCCTGCCCGGTGGTCTCCTGCGCCTGCGAGACGGTCTGCGCGTCGGCGGGCCGGACCCGCCTGGGTGAGTCGCCGTCACCGCCGTGGGTGGTGTCGGCGCCGTCGCCGTCGGAGCCGTGCGGGTGCGTGCCGCCGCCACCCGTGGTGGTCGTACCGTGTGGTCTGCCCATCGCCTCAGCCGTTCAGCAGCTTGGTCAGGTTGGTGAGGCTCATGATCAGCGCGGAGATGTACGACAGGATGCGCCCGGCCCACTTGAGGACGGCGGCGACGATCTGCGCGGCGATGACCGGGATGGTGACGACGAAGATCGCCTCGATCGCCCAGACGATCACGCGGGCCACCAGGTCGGCGATGAGGTCGCGGACGAGCTCGCGGGTGAACTGGACGAGTTCGCCGGCCGCGTAGGTGGCCTCGGCCATGGCGACCGAGACGGCGCCGAGCCCGCTGAGCGCGTCGACGTTGTTGAGCATCAGGCCGTGGTAGGCGTCGGCGGCCTCGCCGTGCCAGCTCGGCATGTCGGCGCCGAGCGCCCGCTGCAGGTCCTCGCCCATCGTGAAGAGCGCGTCGGCCATGTTGTTCCAGGTCGCGCCGTGCGAGCGGACCACGTCGGGCATGCCGGTGAGCTGGTCGAGCATTTCGCGCAGGGGCTCGAAGTACTCCATCGCCCAGCCGAGGCCGTTGGCCAGCAGCGCGCTGAACGGGTCCAGCACGGTGGAGGCGACCTCGAGCCCGAGGCCGGCGCCGGCCAGCACGTCGTCGACCCAGCCCTTGCTGTGGATCGCGTCGACGAGGCCCTGGATACTCTCGCCCATCGACGAGCCGGTCCACGCCCGGCGGGTGGACTCGACCCCGGCGATCAGGGAGGCGTCGGTCATGACCGGCCGTACTTGTTCATCAGGTCGCCGTTGTCGCTCTCGACCGCGTCGTACGCGATGACGGTCGTGTCCAGGCCCTGCAGGACGAGCATGAGGTTCTCCTGCACGTACGCGATCAGCTCGTCCTGCTTCGCGTGCCGGCTCTCCAGGATCGCGGAGATCCACCCGCACAGCAGGCCGTAGGCCTGGTCGTCCTGCCGGATGTGCGCGCTGGCGGTCTTGACCGCGTGGAACCGCGCGACCAGGTCCTCGATCTTGCTCGCGTGCGACCGGATCTCGGCCGTGTCGACCTTCATACCGTCGGCCATGCCGTCACCACCGGTCCCGCGGCTGGCCCGGGGCCTGGTCCGATTCCTGGTCCGATTCCTGGTCCGATCCCTGGTCCGATCCCTGGTCCGGCTCGCTCAGCCGCTCCTCGACCCGCTCGGCGATGGCCCGCCCGGTCGGCGACCCGGGCATGGTCTCCTCGATGACCTCCCGGGACCGCGCGGCCAGCCGCGCCTTGGCCTCCTGCATGGTGCTCATGATCGTGCGGGCGACGACGTCGGGCGCGACCCGCTGGATGCGCTGCCCGAGCCGCAGGTCGACCAGCGACCCGCTGACGTCGACGGTCACCTCGCAGAGCCCGTTGGGGTCGGCCGCGGTCATCCGCAGGTCCCGCAGCCGGTCACTCATCGCCTGGGTCTCGGCGGCCATGCGGTCGATGCGGCCGCGCCACTCCGCGACCTGTTCCATCGCGCCGTCCGGATCCAGCAAGCCTCCGCTCACGACTCCCCCGTCCCGCCGGCCTCAGCCCGGTCTGACTGGGTACGGTACCGCAGCACCTCACCCCCGGGTGACCTACGAAGACCGTCGATTTCGGGGGTTCCGTCACAGTCCGGCCCGGCCGTCGGCCCAGTGGGCCTTGGCGAGCAGGTCAGATCGTGAGACTCCCGCCGCCTTCAACGTCGCGCGCTGACGTTGGATGCTCCGGGCGTGCCCGGCGAGATAGACGCGCGTCGAAGACGGGATCGACGCGGCGGCCAGCCACGCATCGAGGGCCCGGCCCGGCTCGTCGCCGGCCTCGACGATCTCCAGCCCCGGCAGCAGGGCACGCGCCGCGGCCAGGTCGGCGGCCGGGACCTCGACGGCGCCCCGGAGGCTCGCCCGGACGCCGCCCGCGCCGGACGCGCTGCCCGGCGAGCCGGCGGCGGCGCTGGAGGCGGCTGTCGGCGAGGGGGCGGCGGAGGCGCTGGAGGCGGCGATCGATGTGGAGGCGGGCGTGGAGGCGGAGGCAGCGGGCGAGGCGGCGGAGGCGGCGGAGAAGGCCTGGAACAGGCCGATGGCGGTCGCGTCGCCGAGGAGCAGGGTGTCGCGGCCGGGTTGCCAGCGCAGGCCGCCGCCGGGGCCGAGCACGGATGTCTCGGCGCCCGTTGTGAGGGCGGCGGCCCAGCGCGCGCCGGGGCCGTCGGCGGCGGTGTGGAAGACGACGTCGAGTTCGCCGGCGGCCGGGTCGTACCGGGCCGCCGTGTAGTGGCGCAGTTCCCGAGGACCGACCCGGAACTCGATCTCCTGGCCGGGCGCGTCGCGCAGGCCGCGCAGCGCCGGCCCGGCGAACGTAACCGTGCGCAGCGCGGCCGAGTGCTGGTCGACGGCTGTCACGAGTGCCGGGTGGCCGAGCCAGCGTTCGAACCGGCTGGCGATTGGCGCGGGAACGGTGGGCATACGGTGCTCCTTGCAGCAGGGGAACAACAGAAAGGGGGAACGGAAAGAGCGAGAGCGGGACGGCTGTGGCGCGGCTACCCGGTGCTGGTCTCCGCCAGGCGCCAGCCGGCCGCGCGGGAACGTTCGGTCCAGAACGCCGCGTAGCGGCCCCCCGCGGCCAGGAGCGTCGTGTGCGTGCCCGACTCGGCCACCCGGCCCTCCTCCAGGACCACGATCTGGTCGGCGTCGCGGATCGTCTGGAGGCGGTGGGCAATGACCAGCAGCGTGCGGTCCGCGGTCAGGGCGGCCAGGGCCTGCTGCACGGCCCGCTCGTTGTGCGGGTCCAGGGCCGCCGTCGCCTCGTCCAGCAGGACGATCGGGGCGTCCTTCAGCAGTGCGCGGGCGATCGAGATGCGTTGACGTTCGCCGCCGGACAGGCGGGCCCCGCCCTCTCCCACCGCCGTGTCGTAGCCGTCCGGGAGGCGGGCGGCGATCTCGTCGACCCGGGCCAGCGCGGCCGCGGCCCGGACCTCCTCGTCGGTCGCGGACGGGCGGCCGGCGCGGATGTTCTCCAGGATCGACGCGTCGAAGAGGTACACCTCCTGGAACACGATCGACAGCTGCGCGGTCAGGCGTTCCGTGCCCAGGTCGCGCACGTCGGTGCCGCCGATGCGGACCGTGCCCGCCGTGGTGTCGAAGAAGCGGGCCACCAGGCGGATCACCGTGGTCTTGCCGGAACCCGAGCGGCCGACCAGGGCCGTCATCGAGCGGGGCGGGACGCGCAGCGAGACGTCGTGCAGTACCGGAGCATCGTCATAACCGAAGGTGACGCCGTCCAGCTCGATCGAGGGCTCGGACGGGGCCGGCGCCGGTCGCGCCGGCTCCGGCAGGGTCGGGGTGGCCAGCACCTCCTGGACGCGGCGCAGGCTGTTGCGGGCGATGCGGACGGCGCCGCCGAGGTCGGCGGCGGCGACGACCGGCTCGGCGAAGCGCATGACCAGCACGAGCAGGGCAATGAGCTCGGCCGCGTCGATATCGGCGCCCACGGAGAGGGCGGCGCCCGCCACGAGCAGGAAGGTGACCGCAGACTGGACGGTGAGCACGAACGCGGCGAGGCCGGGGACCAGGCGCCACAGCTGGCGGCGGATCGCGTGGTACTGCTGGAGCAGCGCACCGTCGAGCTGCGCGAACCCCCGTGCCGCCTGGCCGTGGGCGCGCAGCACCGCCTGCGCCTGGGCGTACTCGACGACGCGGTTCGCGGCCTCGGTCGCCGCCGCGTCCACGGCGTGGTCGCTGTCCTCGACCAGGCGGGCGCTCCATCGGTACACGATGAGCAGCGCAGGGACGGTGACCAGGGTGGCCAGGGCCAGGCGCCAGTCGAACCAGGCCATCGCGAGCACCACCGTCGCCGGTGTCACCACCGCGGTCACCAGCGGCTGCAGCAGGTGCGCGGGCACGCCCATGATGTCGACGACGCCCTGGCTGGTCAGGCGGGCGAGGCGGCCGACCCGGCCCGCGGTGAACCAGCCGAGCGGCAGCGCGGCGACGTGGTCGCCGATGCGGTGGTGGAGCGCGCGGGAGAGCGCCATCCCGACCCGGTAGCCGGCCTGCGCCTGCACCCAGTACGCCACGGCGGTCGCGGCGACGGTGCCGGCCAGCGCCGCGAGCCAGCCGCCGGGCGGGTCGCCGCGCAGCAGCCCGCGCAGGACCGGCACCAGCAGCGCGAACGCGCATCCCTGGAGCACGGCGAAGACGATGAGGGCGGCCAGGTGCAGCCGCAGCGGGCGGGCGTACGCCGGGCCGAGCACGGCCCCGAGCAGGCGGATCATCGAGCGGCCTCCAGGGAGCCGGAGCGGGTCTCGGTGTGTGCGGCCCAGAGGCTCGCGTAGTGGCCGCCGGCCGCGACCAGGTCGGCGTGCCGGCCGCGCTCGACGATCCGGCCGCCGTCGAGGACCAGGATCTGGCCGGCGTTGGCCACAGTGGACAGTCGGTGCGCGATGACGAGGAGCGTGCGGCCGGCGACGAGCGCGGACAGCGCGTCCTGGATCGCGCTCTCCGACTCGGGATCGGCGAACGCGGTCGCCTCGTCGAGCACCAGGATCGGGGCGTCCTTGAGGATGGCCCGGGCGATCGAGACCCGCTGCGCCTCGCCCCCGGACAGCCCGCCCTCCTCGCCGAGCACCGTGGCGTAGCCGTCGGGCAGCGCGAGGATCCGCTCGTGGATCTGCGCGGCGCGGGCGGCGGCGACCACCTCGTCGTCGGTGGCGTCCGGCCGGGCGAGCGCGATGTTGTCGCGGACGCTCGCCCGCAGCAGGCGCACGTCCTGCAGGACGAAGCCGATGCGGTCGTAGAGGGCGTGCGGCGCCAGCTCGCGCAGGTCGACGCCGCCGAGCGTGATCCGGCCGGCGGTCACGTCGTGGAACCGCGGCAGCAGCGCGGCGAGCGTCGACTTGCCCGACCCGGACGCGCCGACGAGCGCGGTGACGGTACCGGGCTCGAGCACGGCGTCGACGCCGGTGAGCACGTCGGTGCGGCCGTCGTAGCTGAACCCGACGCCCTCCAGCACGATGCGGTTGCCGTCCGGCTCGCGCGCGGCGACCGGCCCCGGCAGGGCGGGCACGGCGAGCAGGCCGCTGATCCGGCCCGCCGCCTCCCGCGCGTGGCGCAGGTTGTTCGCGCCGTACCCCAGGCTGAGCACGGGAGCGGTCAGCCCCAGCCCGACGAGCACGAACGGCAGCACGTCGACCGGCGCCAGCCAGCCCTCGGCCACGAACCAGGCCCCGCCGCCGGTGACCACCAGCAGCATCACCGCCGGTGACACCAGGGCGCTCGCGACGGCCTCCGCCCGTACCAGCGAACCCGCCCAGGCGCCGAAGAAGTCGGCGAAGTCGTCGGTCGCCGCCAGGAACCGGCGATGGGCCCGGCGCGCCTGCCCGAACGTCTTCACGACCGCGATGCCCTGCACGAACTCGACGACCGCGGTGTTGATGCGCGCCAATGCCTGGGTATAGGCCGCCATCTTCTCCGGGTAGCCCCGCATCATCACCGCGTACACGACCAGGAACAGCGGGACCGTCGCGAGGACGAGCAGGGCCAGCCGCCAGTCGACCCACAGCAGGTAGGCGAGGGCGACGACGGGTGTGACGACCGCGGCGGCGAGGTCGGTGAGCGCGTGGCCGACCAGGTGGTGCAGCGCGGCGACGTCGTCCTGCATGGCCTTCTTCAGCTCGCCGGAGGACCGGTTGCCGAACCAGCCGAGCGGCACGGTGCCGAGGTGGCGGGCGAGCCGGCGGCGCAGGTCGAGCTGCAGGTCGGCGTCGGCGAAGTGGGTCAGGCCGCCGGCCGCCGCCATCGCCAGGAACCGCACGAGCAGGCCGCCGGCGGCGATCCCGGCGATCGTCCACACGCGACGGTCGTCGGGCGGGCCGGCGCCGAGCAGCGTGCGGCCGAGCTCCGCGACGGCGACGAAGGGCACCAGGCTCGCGACCGCGGAGACGGTCTGCAGCGCGATCGCCGCGGTGAGCCGGCCGCGGACCGGGGCCAGCAGCGCACCGAGTTCGGACATGCCCGTGCCTCCCTGCGTACGGTGTATACGAAGGGAAGGCTTACCTAACTTCAGGCGGAAGTCAAGAGGCCGCTCACGAGCGCTCGGAGGCCGGCGCGGAACACCTGGCCACGGTCGAGGCCGGGCAGGAGGGGCCACAGCCGGCGGACCCGTGGCAGCTCCGCCAGCGGCGCGAGCGCGCTGATCGCGGTGCGGGCGGCGTGCGCCTCCGGGCCCTCCGGGCGGCGCCAGACGAGGGTGCCGACGGTGTAGTTCCACAGCGCGGAGTACGCGAGCAGGGCGTCGTCGCCGGTGCACCCGGCCCGCTCCAGGACCGCGAGGGCGGCCTCGACGAACCGCAGGGCGCTCGGGGCGAACAGCTCGCCCTGGCGCAGCACCTCGACGACCCACGGGTACCCGGCGAGGTAGTCGTGGAGCATGACGAAGAGGGCCTCGAGCTGCTCCTGCGGCGCCCCCTCCGGTGGGTCGGGGCGCAGCCCCCGGGCGACGTCCTCCAGGACCAGGATGAGCAGTTCGCGCTTGTCGGCGACGTGGCGGTACAGGGCCATCGGAGAGCAGCCGACCTCGGTCGCGACGCGGCGCATGGACAGCGCGGCGGCGCCGCCCTCCTCGGCCAGGCGGCGGCCGGCGGCGACGATGACCTCCCGGGACAGCGGCGTTTCCGGGGGCATGGTCACTGGTCCTTGAGGCGCTTCAGGCCCGCGTCGGTCGGCCTGAAGCCGCCCGCGTGCAGGTAGAAGTCGCGCAGGTGGGGCTCGAAGTCGACGTGCAGCCAGTCGCAGCCGGCCGCCCGGGCCTCCTCGGCGGCCCGCTCGACCAGCCGGGCGCCGATCCCGCGGCGGCGGGCCTCCGGGGCGACCATCGTGTCGAGGACGAACGCGTGGGCGCCGCCGTCCCAGGCCACGACGACGAAGCCGGTCAGCTCGCCGTCCTCGCGGGCGCAGACCCAGCCGAGGGCGTGCCGGTCGAGCCGGGTGCGCCAGTCGCCGCGGCCCGCTCCGCCGAACGACCGGGCATGCAGCGCGGCGACCTCGGGGTCACCGAAGTCGCCGCGCCAATCGTAGGTCAGGGTCATCGGAGCAGTTTGCCGTACAGCGTGGTCGTCCAGGCCGTCGCGATCGCCTGGGCGAGCAGCAGGAGGCGGAAGTCGGCGGCGGCGAAGGCGGCCGCGTCGGCGGCGATCACCGCGACCGGCGCCGCGACGGTCCAGGCGAGCCAGCCGCGCTCACCCCGGCGAGCGAAGCCGCGGGCGAACACGGCGAACGCGGCCAGGCCCGCGAGCCCGGCGACCGCCGGCCCCAGCGAGTGGACGGTGCCGTGCCACGTGACGGTGTCGGCGGCGCCGGCCGGGTAGCCGTTGATCGGGTCGGCCGGGAAGAACCCGGCGACCAGCAGGCCGGCACCCCCGGCCCCGACGAGGACCGACCCCCACGTGCCGGCGCCGCCGCGGCGGAGGCCCACGGCGCCGGCCAGGCCGAGCAGCCCGCAGACGAGGAAGTTGGCGACCTGGACCCAGCCGTGGTCGCCGAGGACCAGCGAGCTGAGCGGGTGCCGGGCGGGGTCGAAGCCGTCGCGACTGTACGCCTGGATCAGCACGACGACGAGGAACAGCGGGCCGGCGACGGCCCCGGCGAGCAGCAACGGTCGATGTTTCATGTGTTCGAAAATAGGTGACCATTTGGTCACATGTCAACGCCGGACTTGACCTCAACATTGGTTCAGGTTCTACGCTCGTGGGCGTGACGATCATTGCCGGGGCCGAGCTCGCCGAGCTCTTCCGGGGCGCGTTCCGGGCCTACCCCACCGGCGTGGCGATCATCACCGCCGGCGGCCCGGACGGGCCGGTCGGGCTGACCGCGTCGAGCGTGGCGTCCGTGTCGGTCGCGCCGCCCGCGCTGTCGTTCTCGGTCATGGACTCGCCCTCGGCGCTGCTCATCGCGGCCGCGCCGAGCCTCGTGGTCAACCTGCTCGGCGCCGGGCACGCGGCCCTCGCCGCGGACTTCGCGCGGGCCGGCGGGCCCCGGTTCACCGCCGATCAGGGCTGGGTGACGCTGCCGACCGGGGAGCCGATGCTCGGCGACGCCGCCGCGGCCCTGCGCTGCGTGCCGCTGCACCGGGTGCCGGTCGGCGTCTCGACGCTCGTCGTCGCCCAGGTCACCGACGTGCGGCCGGGCCCGCCGGGGCCGGCGCTGATCCACCACGAGCGGCGGTTCACCGCCACGAGCTGAGTCAGCCGGCCAGGTCCCGGAGCCAGTCGCGGCTGGCCCGGGTGACCCGCGCGGGGACGCCGAGGCTGTCGAGGAGCTCGGCCGCCGCCTCCATCTCGTGGGTGCGGCGGACGGCGTGGACGCGGGAGCCGGTCACCAGGCGGTCCAGGGTCGCCGCGTCGGCGCGGACCAGCTCCTCGGCGATGTTGCCGGCCAGCCACTCCTCCAGGCCGGCGGCGCGGCCCGCGGCCAGGGCCTCGACCACCGCGGCGGCCAGGCCCTTGTAGAAGACGCTGCGCAGCAGCTTGCGGGTCGCGGCCACGCCGACCGGCCCGGGCAGCACGTCGACCGTGGCGCCGAACGTGCGCACCGCCGTGGCGAACGGTTCGGCGCCGGGGCCGCTCGCGGTCATCGCCGTGTACAGGCCGCGCGGCGGGACCGGGGCCATCAGCGCCACGTCGGCCACCACGGCCCGGTCGCCGGCGGCGGCGTGCACCGCCTCCTTCACGGCCGGGGCGGCGGTGTTCAGGTCGGCCCACACCGTGCCCGGCGCGCAGCCCGGCAGCCCCTGCGACAGCGCGTCGAGCGCGTCGGCGGCACTGTTCACGCTCAGCACCAGGCTCGCGCCGCGGCAGGCCGCGGCCGCGTCGGCGGCGTCGTACACCCCGCCGGACGCGGTGACGCGCGGGTCGTAGCCGCGCACCGCCGCGCCGGCCTCGACCAGGTCGCGGGCGATGTGGCCGCCGGCCTCGCCCAGGCCGAGCACGGCGACCGTCGTCATCGCAGCCCCGGGGTGTCGATGCCGCGCAGCGCCTCGATGACGCTCGCGATGTGGTCGCGCATTGCGGACTCGGCGGCCTTCGGGTCGCGCTCGCGGATGGCCTCGATGATGCGCTCGTGCTGGGGCAGCGACACCAGCGGGCGGCCGGGGTGCAGCGACAGCATGAACTGGTGCCGGACCAGCTGGCCGCGCAGCGTCTCGATGATGCCGTCCGCGGTGCGGTGGCCGGCGATCGTCCGGATGAGCGCGTGCAGGCGTTGGTTGAGGTCGCTGTACCGCCGGAACTCCCCGGCGGCCACCGCGCGCCGCATCAGCAGGCCGATCTCGTCGAGCTCGCTCGCCTGCTCGTCGGTCACGAGGATCGCGGCCTTCGCGGCGACGAGCCCCTCCAGGACCATGCGGACCTCGGTGATCTCGACGGCCTCGTCGAGCGACACCTTGCGCACCTGGGCGCCCTTGTTGCGCTGCACCTCGACCAGGCCGTCGGCGGCGAGCTCCTGGATGGCGGTGCGGATGTTGAACCGGCTGACCCCGAAGCGCTCGCACAGCTGGGCCTCGACGAGGCGCTCGCCGGGCAGGTACTCCCCGCCGAGGATCGCGGCGCGCAACAGCTCACGCGCCTCCGCGGCCGAGGCACCGGACGCGCGCCGGCGCGGTGGAGCGGACGGGTCGGGCATGCGTTCTCCGAGACTGGTGGTGCGGTCGGCGGCCAGTCTCGCAGTGTTCTGACACGATTGTCAACAATCCGGCCGACCGGGGAGCCCGGTCACGCGGGCGTGGTGCGGCTCGCCGCGCGGCCGGCGCGGTAGCCGAAGACCACGGCCGGGGCGATCGTCGAGCCCGGGCCCGGGTACGTGCGGCCCATCACCGACGCGGTGGTGTTGCCGGCGGCGTACAGGCCCGCGATGGCCGTGCCGTCGGCCCGCAGCACCCGGGCGTCGGCGTCGGTCAGCAGGCCGCCCTTCGTGCCGAGGTCGCCCGGGACGAGCTGGACCGCGGTGAACGGGCCCTTCTCCAGCGGGCCCAGGTTCGGGTTCGGCTTGACGCGCGGGTCGCCGTAGTAGTTGTCGTAGACGGTCCGGCCGCGGCCGAAGTCCTCGTCCACGCCGCGGCGGGCGAAGCCGTTGAACCGGGCCACCGTGGCGCGCAGGCGGGTCGGGTCGATGCCGAGCGCTCCGGCGAGCTCGTCGAGCGTCTTCGCGGTGTGGACGATGCCGGCGGCGCGCAGCTGCTTGGTGCCCTGCAGGAACGCGTTGAACAGGTACCGGCGGCGGTGCCGGGCCTCGACGATGAGCCAGCTGGGAACGGCGCCGTGCTCCAGCATCGCGTGGCCGACGTCGATGTAGCTGGCGGACTCGTTGAGGTACCGGTCGCCGTCGCCGTCGACGATGATCCCGAAGGGCATCGAGCGCTCCGAGAGCACGAACTGGGCGCCGTGGTCGGCGGTCGGCACCGACAGCCCCCACCAGGCGTCGTCCATGAGCTCCAGCCGGGCGCCGGCGGCCTCCGCGATACCGATCACCTCGCCGAGGTCACCGGCGGCGGCCGACGTGTAGCCGGGGATTCCGTGGTACTTCTGGCGCCACTCGGTGTTGCGGGCGAACCCACCGGCGGCCAGGATCACGCCGCCGGTCGCCCGCACCCGCAGGTCACCGACGACCGCGCCGGTGACCGCCCCCGCGTCGTCGAGGACCAGTGAGCGCAGCGGGGTCTCCAGGAGCAGCTCGACCCGCTGGCGGATGAGGATCGCCATCAGGTTCGCGGTGAGCGCGCCGCCGATGCCGAACAGCCGCTTGCCGGTGACCAGCCCGCCGAGGGTGCGGAACACGAAGCGGGCGCCGCGCACGAAGCCCGACGGGGTCGACCAGGCCCGCGACAGCAGCCACACGTCGTCGGTCTTCAGCGGCGCCGGGATGCTCTCCCGGCCGCGGAATGTGGCGAAGCGGTCGCCGAGCTTGCGGGTGTCGAACGGCTCGGCCTCGATGCCCCGGCCGGTCATGCCGCCGGGCCGGTCCGGGTAGTAGTCGGGGTAGTCCTTCGCCGCCGTCCAGCGCAGGCCGAGGCGCTCCAGGAGGCGGTACACCTCGGGGACCGTCTCGACGAAGGCGCGCCGGCGCTCGGGCGAGCTGGCCGGGCCGGCCTCGCCGATCGCGGCCTGCATGTAGGTGAGGGCCTTGTCGACCGAGTCGTCGAGGCCCAGCTTCGCCATGAGCGGGTTGGTCGGCATCCACAGGCCGCCGCCGCTCAGCGCCGTCGTGCCGCCCCATTTGTCCGTACTCTCGACCAGCAGCACGGTCCGGCCGGCGTCGGCGGCGGTGATCGCCGCGGTCATCCCGGCCGCACCGGTGCCGACCACCAGCACGTCGACCTCGCGGTCCCAGCGTTCGTCCACCGCACACCTCCTGCGCCTAGCCGATCGGCTAGGCAGGTAAGCTAGCCGATCGGCTACCTAGAGGCAAGGGCAGGATGGACGCATGAGCGCACGGGAACGGCTTCTCACCGCCGCCCTCGACCTGTTCGCCGAGTTCGGGGTCAGCGGGACGTCGCTGCAGATGATCGCCGACCGGCTGGGCGTGACGAAGGCGGCCGTCTATCACCAGTTCCCGACCAAGGAGGAGATCGTCCTCGCGGTCATCGGCCCGGCCCTCGACGCGCTCGCGAACATCGCCGACGCCGCCCAGGCCCGGCGCACCCCGGCGGCCCGGCGCGACACCGCACTCCGCGGCGTCGTCGACCTGGTCGTGCAGCACCGCCGGGTGGCCGCCGTCATGCGCTTCGACCCGATGGTCCAGCAGATCGTCACCGACCACCCGGCGATGGTCTCGATGCTGCGGATCCGCGAGCTGATCACCGGGCCCGACCCGGACACCGCGACGAGCGTCGCCGCCTCGATGATCAGCGGCGGGCTCATCGTCGCCGGCATCGACGCGGCCCTCGACGACCTCGACGACGACACGCTGCGCGAGCAGCTGCTCGATGCGGCCAACCGGCTGCTCGGCGGGGCCCGGCGAGCCCGCCCCGCTACCGCAGGTGGGTCGTGAACCAGCCGATCAGCTGCTCGTAGGCCTGCGCGGCGGCCTGCGGGGCGTAGCGCGCGCCGGTGTCGTTGAAGAACGCGTGGTCGGCGTCCGGGTACGTGACGATCTCGTGCGTCAGGCCGGCCTTCTCCAGCGCTTTCGTGGCGGCGTCGCGGCTGGCGTTGACCCGCGCGTCCTTCCCGGCGTAGACCCCGAGGACCGCGGCGCCCTTCGAGCCGGCCAGGTCGCCGCCGTCGGGGAACGGGCCGTAGAACGGCGCGGCCGCACCCAGGCGCGGCTCGCCGGCCGCGAGGAGCTGCCAGGTCATGCCGCCGCCGAAGCAGAAGCCCATCGCCGCCGGCTGCCTGCCCGGCACCCTGCGCAGCAGCTCGCCGACGGCGGCCCTGAGGTCGGCGACGAACCTGCCGGGCGCCGCCGCGTTCAGCGCCGCCGTGGCCTGCGCCGGGTCGGTGAACCTCGCCGTGCCGCCCTCCTCGGAGAGCAGGTCGATCGCGAGGGCCGAGAAGCCGCTGGCGGCGAGGCGGCCGGCGACCGAGCGGATGTGGTCGGTGAGGCCGCGGTTCTCGTGGATGACCAGGACCGAGCCCTTCGGGTCGGCGGCCGCGGCCCAGGCACCCTGGAGCGTCCCGCGCGGCCCGGTGAAGGTGATCGCCTCCGTGGGCAGACCCGCGGGAACGTCACTCCCCGACGGCGCCGGGGCCGGCGGTTCGCCGTTCGACTCGCACGCCGCCAGCATCGGGACCGCCACCGCCGCCCCGACGCCGAGCAGGGCGAGCCGGCGCAGCGCCTCGCGGCGGTCGATGAGCCCGTCGGCGTAGTCGACGACGACCTCGGACGTCAGGTACCCGCTGATGTCGGCCATACCTCAACGTAACCCGCAGCGGGCATTTCGGTTCAGAACGCCCCGGGTTCGTCCAGCAGCCCGAGGACCGCCGCCACGATCCGGTTCCGTTCGACCGGGTCGTCCCGCATCGCCGCGAGCGACCGGTCGTCGGCCGGGCCGGCCGCGGTACCCCCGAAAATCGTGCCGATCACGTCCACGACGACGGCGTGAGCGCCCTCGCCGCGGCCGATCCGCAGCCGGATCGCCTCGAACGCCTGGTGGGCCAGCACACGCAGCTGCGCGTCGTCCTGCTCGTCGCGATCGACGAACGTGAACGCCGCGTGCTCCGCCGGGTGGCCCCGGTCGTCCTCCAGCAGCCACGCGACCGGCGTCTGCTTGTACCCGAGCGGCCCCTCGACGTACGCCTCGAACCACTCCGGACGCGTGCGCATCGCCGCCACCACGGCCGCGATGTCACCGCGGATACCGCCGCCGTCCCGGTCGTCGCGGAACTCGGCCCGCGCGACCCGCCAGGCCTCCGTCGGCCACAGCTCGGTGCCGGCCGTCGCCGGACTGCCCGCCCAGGACAGGATCTTCAGCGCCAGCTCGCACAGCCAGCGGTCACCGGCCAGCTCCTCGCCGAGCCAGCGCGGCAGCCGGGGCCGCTGCAGGGCGCCGACCGCCCCGCGCCGGCGCCGGTACCCGTCGACGGTGGCCTGGCCGACCCGGCTCGCGATCCACGCCTCCAGGTCGCGGATCGGCAGCGTGGCGCGCCGCTCGACGTCGAGGACGACCGCCTCCATGTCGTCCTCGAAGCGGTCCATGCAGTCGTCGGTGAGGTGCCGTACCGAGGTCGCGCAGGCGTGATGACCCCGGCGCAGCTCCATCCGCCGGGTCACCCGGTTGAACACGACCGGCATCGCGATCGTGTAGACGGCGCCGATGAGCCGCCGCCGCTGTGCGCCCGTGTGCTCGGCGATCGTGCCGCTGAGCCGGCCGTGCCGGCTGAGCTCCCGGACCTCGACGATCGCTGCCTCGTCACCGCGCGGCGGCATCACGGTCCCCTTTCCGTAACGGCATGCGGACTGCGCGTACGCCATCTTGGATGGAACCAGAACCGGACGGCACGGCACAACGGGGCCGTTCTCGCCGCCACCCGGCCAGCGTCGGCCACCCGACCGGCCGGTGCGGTGGTCCTCCGGGCGACGGTCCGTCAGTATTGGGCTGTACCACAGACGCGCCGGAGGTCCAACCATGCCGTTACCCGAGCCGCCCGCCGAGCCCTCCGCGGACGACCAGGTCGTCAACCTGCTCCACGACGCGTTGCGGGGCGCCCGGCAGGCGGCCCTCGACGAGGGGCGTGACCCGGAGGAGATCACCGCCGACATCACCGAGAAGGTCGAACGGCTGCGCCGGCTCAACGCCTCCGGCTGGCCGTCACAGAGCTAGGGCTGGTCGGTCGCCAGGATCGACCAGATCTGCGTGTCGTGCCGGACGCCCTTGTACAGGTACGACTCCCGCAGAACACCGTCGAGGCGCATGCCGAGCCGGCGGGCCACGTTCGAGCTGGCCGTGTTGTCGGAGCGGCAGTGCCACTCGACCCGGTGCAGGCCGCGGACCCGGAAGGCCCAGTCGATCAGCACCCGGACCGCGGCGGTCACCAGGCCGCGGCCCTGCCCGGCCGGCTCCAGCCACACCCCGACCTCGGCCACGCCGCCCTCGGCGTCGAACGAGACGAACATCGTGCCGCCGACCAGCTTCCCGTCGAGCCAGATCCCGAACAGCCGGCCCGCGTCGCGCGCCTGGAGGTCGGCGTAGCGCTGGAGGGTCTGCCGGGTCGTCTCCAGGTCGGTGCTCCGACCGGCCCACGGGATCCACGGGTCGACGACCTCGCGGGCCCGGTCCATGTGCGCCAGGAACTCCCCGGCCTGCCACGGCTCCAGGGGCCGCAGCTCGGCGGCCCCGTCGGCGAGCGGAACGCTGAACATCCCGCCAACCTACGTTGCCAGCGTCCGTCGATGGACGGAGGGTGCTTCCACGCGCTTCCGGCGGCCCTGCCGGTCACGGGCCGGCCGGTGGTGGCGTCGGTGGGCGGCCCCGTACTTCCCAGCGGCCTACGGCTACCAGCCCCCGTCGCTGACCGCGCCGGCCGACGTCCTCACGGGCGCGGCCCAGCAAGGATCCGCACTCCGTTCGGCGCTTCCGTCCACAGTGGATGACAGCGTTGCAAAGGGTGATCACCGAGAGTCGAACCCGGACCTCCAGAGTCACATTCTGGCGTGCACAACCCGTACACCATGAACACCACGGCCGGCTCCACCGGCATCGCGCGTGATCGCGAAGACCTGTGACCACCGACCGCAGCGATCGCGAAGAGTTCTGGCACCGTGGGCGACCAGAACTCTTCGGGATCATGAGCGCGGACCCGGTGGCGCAGCGGCCGGACCGGCCGCCGGTGCAACAATGCTTCGCGATCGTGCGCCGCGCCAGGCTCGAACTGGCGTCCCCGGTTTAAGAGACCGGTGCTAAACCCTCTCAGCTAGCGGCGCATGGATGTTGCTCGTCGGGCTGGCCGGATTCGAACCGGCGGCCTCCGCCTCCCGAAGACGGCGCGCTGAACCAAGCTGCGCTACAACCCGTGAAGTCGGGACGGCGGGAGTTGAACCCGCGACCCCCGGTCCCCCAGACCGGTGCGCTGACCAAGCTGCGCCACGTCCCGGATGCGTACCCCTGGCGAGAGTCGAACTCGCATACCCACAGTTTCGTAAACTGCTGCTCATCCGTTGAGCTACAGGGGCGTCGTACTGCGTACCCGACCAGGGATTCGAACCCTGAACCTCCGCGATCTGAGCGCGGCGCCTCTTCCGTTGGGCCAGACGGGCTTGGATGGACAACCTCGGTATCGAACCGAGCGGGCGCTGTTTGCAAGACAGCACTGCGCACCTGCGCGTCGCCCACAGAGCCGGCGGGGAGGCTCGAACTCCCTCCTCGCGATTACGAGTCGCGTGCACCACCTGTCGTGCTGCACCGGCGTGGTTTCCTGACTACGAGCCGAGACCGAGATTCGAACTCGGGACCTTCCGCGTACCGGGCGGACGCTCTGACCTGACTGAGCTACATCGGCAACACTGCTGGGAGCGGAGGATTCGAACCTCCACGAGCCGGAACCAAGGTCCGGTGGCCTGCCGTTAGCCGAGCTCCCAATCCCGGCACAACCGTGCCCCGCGCCCGGATCGAACGGGCAACCTCCGGTGCTTCACGCCGGTGCTTCTGCCTTCTGAGCTTGCGGGGCAAGGGAATCGTGGAGTCGCGGGGAATTGAACCCCGGCCTTCGGTCTGCCGAGCCGATGCTCTACCAACTGAGCTACAACCCCATGGTCCCGCGCCGCCGGCGCGGGCAACACAGTCGGGAACCGGGGAGTCGAACCCCGCACTTCCTGGTCCCAGGCCAGGTCCGGTCACCGAGCCGGTCGTTCCCGATAGAACGCTGCATCCACTGTGGACTTGTCAACGAACGATGGCGCGACGCATCGCCCTCCCCGTGAGGAGGACGGTGCTGAAAAAGAAGAACCGCCCGGGTCCCTGGCCGGGAGCGGGCGGTCGAAGGAAGCGTGTGACGCTTACCCTCGACGCCGTCCCAGGGCGGCATGCTTCGGTCGGAGTGCCGCGGCGGCCGTGGGCAGCGCGGCACCGAACGCCGGCAGTCGCCGGGGTTGGGTGGCGGTCCACGTCGTCATCGGTCTGCTCCTTCGAATGCTGGGCTATCGCTGTACATCAACCAAGGTACGCGCCAGACCCAACGCCGGCAACGCTATTTCGTGCCACCAGTCGCTCGCCGAGGCCACCGCGCGACTGTTCGAGCGGCGCGGGCTCCGGCAGGTGTTCGCCGAGGACGTCATGCGCCGGGACCTCGCGACGCCGCTGCCGGACACCCCGTTCCCGAGCGGGCTCGCGGTCACGACGTGGCAGGACGGCCGGCCGGAGGACTTCACCGCTGACGCGTGCCATGCTTGGGGGCATGCGACGGTGGTGGATCGTCAGCGGGGTCGTGGTGGTCGTGCTCGTCGGGGTCGGGGCGGTTGCCTGGTGGCGAGGGTGGTTCGCCGACCCGACCGTCGAGGACGCGCCGACCGTCGCGGCCGACGTCGACGTGGTCGCGCGGCACCTCGACGCGCCGTGGGGCCTCGCGTTCCTGGCCGACGGTTCGGCGCTCGTCACCGAGCGCGACAATGCGCGCATCCTCAAGGTCACGGCGGACGGGACGGTGACCGAGGTGCAGAAGATCGCCGAGGCCCGGCCGCGCGGCGAGGGCGGGCTGCTCGGGATCGCGGTGCGCGACGACTGGGTGTACGTCTACTACACCGCCGAGGACGACAACCGGGTCGCCCGGATGCGGCTCGGTGAGCAGCCGCAGCCGATTCTCACCGGCATCCCGAAGGCCGGCAACCACAACGGCGGGCGGATCGCGTTCGGGCCCGACGGGATGCTGTACGTCGGGACGGGCGACGCCGCCCAGTCGGACCGCTCGCAGGACCGGGCCAACCTCGGCGGCAAGATCCTGCGGGTCACGCCGGAGGGGCGGCCGGCGCCGGGCAACCCGTTCGGCGACAGTCCGGTGTGGACGCTCGGCCACCGCAACGTGCAGGGCCTGGCGTGGGACGCCGACGGGCGGCTGTTCGCGTCGGAGTTCGGCCAGAACCGTTACGACGAGCTCAACCGGATCGAGGCGGGCCGCAACTACGGCTGGCCCGAGGTCGAGGGCAAGGGCGGCGACAGCCGGTACGCCGACCCGGTCGCCACGTTCACCACCGACGACGCGTCGCCGAGCGGCCTGGCCATCGCGGGCGGTCGGGCCTACATGGCGTGCCTGCGTGGCCAGAAGGTGTACCGCCTGGGCCTCGACGGCGGCGACCCGCAGGTGCTGCTGGCCGGCCGGTACGGACGGATCCGGCACGTCGCGGCGGCTCCCGACGGCTCGCTGTGGGTGCTGACGTCCAACCGCGACGGCCGGGGCCAGCCGGAGAACGACGACGACCGCATCCTCCGGCTCCAGCCATCCGCCTAAGGCCCATCAGGGCAGCGCGACACCCAGGCGGCAAGCTGCCCCCTCCGGCGGTCAGGCCGTGCGGGCCTGCCAGGCCTGCCACAGGCGGGCGTAGGCGCCGCCCGCGGCGACGAGCTCGGCATGGTTGCCCTCCTCCACCACCTTGCCGAAGTCGAGCACCACGATCCGGTCCGCCGCCGCGGCCTGGGTCAGCCGGTGCGCGACGACGAGCGTCGTGCGGCCCTCCGTCGCGGCCAGCGCGGAGCGCTCCAGGTCCCGGGCGCCCAGGCTGCCGGCCTCGGCGGTCGCCTCGTCGAGGATCGCGATCGGCGGGTCGGACAGCACCACCCGGGCCAGGGCGAGCTGCTGGGCCTGCGCGGCCGTCAACGCGTGGCCGCCCTCCCCCACCACCGTCGCCAGGCCCTCCGGCAGCGCCCGCGCCCAGTCGAGCGCACCGACCGTCGCCAGGGCGGCCTCCGCCTCCGCGTCGGTCGCCGCCGGCCGGGCCAGCCGCAGGTCCTCGACCAGCGGCCCGGCGAACACGTGCGTCTCCTGGGTGACGATCGCCGTGCAGGCCCGCAGGCCGTCGGGGTCGCGGGCCACACCGCCGACGCTCACCGTGCCCGCCCGCGGCCGCAGCAGGCCGGCGGCCAGCGCGGCCAGGGTCGTCTTGCCGGCGCCGGTCGACCCGACGAGCGCTACGCGGGTGCCCGGCTCGACCCGGACCGTCACGCCGTGCAGCACGTCGTCGCCGTCGTCGTACCCGAACCGCACGCCGTCGAGGAGCAGGTCCGGCGCATCGGGCCGGGCGGCGGTGCTCTCACCGGTCTCCTGCGGGATCGTCACCACGCCCACGAGCCGCGCCAGGGCCGCGCCGCCCGCCTGGATCTCGGCGAAGCTGAACAGCAGCCCGCCGATCGGGTTGAACAGCCGGTGGAACAGCACCGCGGCCGCCGCCGTCTGGCCCACCGTGACGTGGCCGGCGCGCACCAGGAACCAGCCCACGACCACGATCGAGGCCACGCCCACGAACTCGGCCCGGTTGACCCGGCCGACGAGCCGCGTGAACAGCCGGAACACGCCCACGGCGAGATCCCGGGCGCGGGCCGACGCGGCGTCGATGCCGCGCAGGTGGCGCTCCTCCAGGCGGTACGCGTGCACGGTCGGCCGGCCGAGCATGCTCTCCACCAGCAGGCGCGAGCGGTCCGCGATCGCCTCCCGCTCGGCCGCGTACACCGGGGCGGAGCGGGGCAGGTACCAGCGCAGGCCGACCGCGTACATCGGCAGGGCCACCGCGCCGGCAAGCCCCAGGCGCCAGTCGATGCCGGTCATCGCGGCCAAGCTCAGCACTGCCAGCAGTACCGATGAAATCATCGTCGGCAGGATCTCGGACACGACCCGGCCGACCGCCGCGACGTCCGGACCGACCCGCGACAACAGGTCGCCGCGGCCCGCGCGGTCCAGCGTCGCCGCCGGCAACCGCAGCGCCCGCTCGACGGTCGCCTCGCGCAGCTCGGCCAGGATCCGGCCGCCGGCCCGCGCGACGAGGTACGCCGCGAGACCCGTCGTCGCACCCGCCACCAGCGCGGCGACGCCGATCACCACCCCGATCCCGGCGATCGTCCCGGCCGGCGCGCCGTCGCGGACCCGGTCGACGAGCTCCCCGAGGGCGCTCACCGGCACGACCGACGCGGCCGCGCCCACCAGGCCGACCCCGACGGTCAGGCCGGCCTCGAGACGGCGCCGCCCCAGCTCACGGCGCAGCCAGCGCCAGGCCTCACGCCCGGTCGCGACAGGAAGCGTCATCGCAGCACCGCCGCCCGGTAGGTGGCGTCGGCCGCGCCGAGCGTCTCGTGTGTACCCTCCGCGGTCGCCTGCCCCGCGTCGACGACCACGACCCGGTCGGCGACGGCGAGCAGCGCCGGGCTGCTCGTCACGACCAGCGTCGTCAGCCCGCTGCGCAGCGCCCGCACCCCACGGGCGATCGACTGCTCGGTGACCGCGTCCACCGCCGTCGTCGGGTCGTGCAGCACCAGCACCGGCGGCCGGGCCAGCAGCGCCCGCGCCAGGGCGAGCCGCTGCCGCTGCCCGCCCGACAGCCCCACCCCGCGCTCGTCGACGGCGTGGTGCGCGGCGACCACCTCGTCGGCCGCGGCCGCCCGGACCGCCGCGTCCAGCGCGTCGTCGTCCGCGACGCTCCCCGGGTCGAGGTTCCCCGCGACGGTACCAGCGAACAGGTCGGTGTTGTGCGGCTCCACGAGCAGCGTCGTGCGCGCGTGGGCCAGGTCGAGGTCGTGCAGCGGGACGCCGCCGAGGCGCACCTGGCCGTCGTACTCGCCCGGCGCCGCCCGTCCGGCGAGCACCTGCATGAGCGCGTCGGCGTCCCCTGGCCGGTACACGGCGACGCCCACGAACTCCCCGTGCTTGATCGTGAGGTCGAGCCCGTCGAGCGACCCGTGCCGCAGCGCGTCGATCTCCAGGTTCAGCGGCCTGCCGGTCCGCGTCGCTCCCGCCGGCAGCACCGGCTCGGCGCCGAGCACCAGCGCGACCCGCTCGGCCGACCCGCGGGCCTCGGCCACCCAGCTCGGGATGATGGCGAGCAGCCCGAGCGGCTCCATCAGGAACTGGGCGAGCCCGATCACCGCGATGAGCTCCCCGACGGTGATCCGCCCGGTCAGCGCGAACCACCCGGCGAGGACCGCGACCCCGCAGGCGAGCAGCCCGCTGGCGGCGGTGGACGCGGCGAGGTAGGTCCCCTGGGTCCGCGCGGCCCGCAGCGACGCGTGCAGGGACGCCTGGCTGACGCTCCGGTACCGCCGGGCCGCGGCGCGCTCGGCCCCGACACCCTTGAGCGGCCGGATCCCGGTGACCAGGTCGGTCGCGAGCGCCGCGGCCCGCCCGGCCAGCTCCTGCTGCGCCTCGACCCGCCGCGCGATCCGCGGGGCCGCGAACTGCAGGCCGGCCAGCACGACGGGCGTCCCGACGAGCACGGCGACCCCGAGCCGCCAGTCGACGGCGACGAGCACGACCCCGCTCACGACGGTGGCGGTGAGGGCCCCGGCGATCCGCGGCACGTAGTCGAGCAGGTACGAGACGTTGTCGGCATCGGTCGAGGCGACGGTCAGCAGCTCCCCGGCCCGCAGCTCGGTCCGGATCCCGCGCGGGTCCAGGATCTTGGCCGCGAGCTCGTCCCGGAGCACGTACGCCTCGTCGGCGATGGCCTGCATGAGCTGCCGGGCCCCGAAGCGGTACGCCATGGTGAGCAGGGTGAACAGCAGCCCGAGCGCCGCGACCCACACCACGAGCGCGACGGAGTCCCCGGGCGCGACGGCCCGGTCGATCCCGACCCCGATGAGGATGGGGACGGCGGCCTCACAGAGCTGATGCGCGCAGATGAGCAGCGTCCCGGCCCCGAGCCGCCGCCGGTTCCGCCGGAGCGCGGTCCGCAGAATCCCCGGCCCGGTCGGCATCGCGACGTCCTCCTCGCCCTGTCAGCCGGCACAAGCCCACGCGCCGCGCTCGGCCCGGCTGCGCTCACCCCGGCCCAAAGTGAGGGAAGACTAACCTAACCTCCTCCGTCTACGGGAGAGGGCGCCCGGGACAGCGATCAACGCCACGCCCGCCGCGCCTCGCCCGCCACGGACGCAGGCACTCCACCACAGCCCGCGCCGCCCACCACAGCCCGCGCCGCCCACCACAGCCCGCGCCGCCCACCACAGCCCGCGCC